>NZ_JAUBQD010000051.1:0-54750 GCF_036701085.1 Microcoleus sp. Pol7_A1 | reverse complement strand
AAATACGTCAATATACTTACACAGAAAAAATCATTTAGGATTGAGCTAGATAGAGAAAATCATTTAGGATTGCTATACCATTTTATATTTTAGATTTTAATGACTGAGCGATAGATTTTCTGTTAATTAATTGCAGAGACTACAAAGGACACGAAAGAAGAGGAAGATTGAGAGCAAGTTTTTTATTTTAAGTTGATTTTGGCACAAAGTCGATATTTTCGTATAATTACTATTATAGCCAGCGCCACGACGGTTATGACGTGCTTAATAGCTGAAACCCTCCATTTAATTGCCCTTTCTCTCGGAATTCTTTCCTCTTCCTCCTTACTTCAAATAGCAAATCTTAATTTTTAATAAAGATAATTGCGTTAATTCTGCACTAAGTAAATTTTTGGGTTACATTATCAATGTCAATTCTGGAATTTTTGCAAGCTAACCTCTCTTGAACTGACAAAGGATATAACAATGGATATCTTATCTAACACCGTGGCGCTGTCGCGGATGCAATTTGCGCTAACCGCCATATTCCATATGCTGTGGCCAGTTCTGACTACGGGAATGGGGATTTATCTGGTAATTGTTGAAGGAATGTGGCTGAAAACTCGCAATCCCGACTACTACCATCACGCTCGTTTTTGGTCTAAACTTTACGTCCTTAACTTCGGAATAGGAGTAGCTTCTGGAATTCCAATGGAATTTCAATTCGGCACAAATTGGGCACCATTTTCTGAAGCGGTTGGTGACTTTTTTGGCAGCATTTTAGGCTTTGAAGCTTCAATGGCATTTATGTTGGAAGCCGGCTTTTTAGGAATTATGCTGTTTGGTTGGGAGCGCGTTCACCCCATCGTCCATTATTTCGCTACAATCATGGTAGCCTTCGGCGCTAACCTATCAACCGTATGGATTTTAGTCGCTAACTCTTGGCTGCAAACTCCTGCCGGCGGAGAAATGGTCAATGGCAAGTTTATTGTCAGCGATTACTTTCAAGCAATTATGAACCCGTTCGCATTAAACAGCATTCTCCATATGTTTTTTGCGACGTTAGAAACTTCGCTGTTTGTCATTGGGGGAATTAGCGCTTGGTACATTCTTAATAAGCGCAACCAAGCCTTTTTTTCCAAGTCTTTAAAAATTGCCATAGCGACAGCAATCGCCGTTGCACCTTTGCAGATATACATCGGACATTTGAGCGCCGAACAAGTTTATCACTATCAACCCACTAAATTAGCAGCAATCGAAGCTAAGTGGGAAACTTCACCAGCGGGAGAGTCAGCAGATTGGACTTTGCTAGCTTTGCCTAATGAAAAAGCCCAAAAAAATGACTGGGAAATTAGCGTGCCCAATGGCTTAGGATACGTTCTGGAATTCAAACAAAAACTCTCCGAACCCGTACTCGGATTGAAGGAATGGAAACCAGAAGATAGACCCAGAATGGTGGGTTTAATCTACTATTGTTTTCGCATCATGTCCGGGATTGGATTCTTCTTTTTAGGACTGATGCTGTTCAGTATAATTCAGTGGATGCGGGGCAAACTTGCTGCTGAAAATATTAGCAGTCAACCTTGGCTGATGCGCGCTTGGGTATTAGCTGCTCCCCTGGGATATATTGCTGTAGAATCGGGTTGGATTGTCCGCTGTGTCGGCAGACAACCTTGGGCTTTATACGGGCAAATTCGCACTGCTGACGCGGTGTCAAACATCCCCGCCAGCAATGTTTTAACTTCTCTCAGTTTCTTTGCCGTTGTTTACAGCTTTTTGTTTGTTTGTGCCTTGTATTTTGGCAGCAGAATTATCCGCCAAGGGCCTAATTTAACTCTGCCAGTACCGGGATTAGACAATGAACCCGCAATCGAAAGTCAACCCGGAGAACACATTCCCGATCAACGTCCCGTAGAAGCACAACAATAGGAGATTGTATGCAAGCTTTGGAGCATTTTCTCCCGCAAGTTTGGTTTGTAATTTTGGCTTTGTTCCTATTGCTATACGTCATGCTAGACGGTTTTGACTTGGGCGTCGGAATCTTGTCTCTGACTGCTGATGACGAGGAACGCAGGGGCATTTTAATGACGAGTTTGGGCAACGTTTGGGACGCGAACGAAACGTGGCTGGTTTTAATGGGAGGCGCTTTATTTGGCGCATTTCCCCTCGCTTACGGCACGATTTTGACAGCGCTGTACATACCGATTTGCATGATGCTGTTTGGTTTGATATTTCGGGCTGTCGCCTTTGAATTTCGCGAGCATTCTAATCGCAAATTATTCTGGAATTATGCCTTTGGTGCTGGCAGTTTTTTAGCAGCTTTAGCTCAAGGATTTGCCTTGGGTGCGGTGCTCGAAGGCATTGCGGTTGATGAAGCCGGTCACTTTGTGGGGACTACTTGGGACTGGCTGGATTGGCGATCGATCTTGGTTGCTTTGACGCTGATTCAAGGCTATGTTTTGATCGGTTCAACCTATCTAATTATGAAAACGGAGGGCGAACTGCAAACAAATCACTATCGCACGGCTAAAATTGCGGCGGTGACAACTTTAATCGGAGCGATTTTAATTACGATCGCCACTCCGATTTTTTACGAAAGTGCTAGATCCAGGTTGTTCGAGAAACCGCTAGTTTATGTCTTTGCCACGATTCCTTTGCTGGGAGTGCTGTTGGTAGGACTGCTGCTGAAAAGTCTCGCAAGCAAAGAAGAACGAACGCCGTTTATCTGGACGATTCTAATTTTTTTGCTTACTTTCATCGGCTTGGGATTGATTGTTTTTCCCTACATTATTCCCTCGCAAATCACAATTTACCAAGCCGCAGCTTCGCCCAGCGCCCTGGTATTTATGATTGTGTTTATGGGCGTTCTGCTCCCGATTATGATTTTTTACAACATCTACAATTATGTTGTTTTTCGGGGTAAGGTTGTCGGCGGTCACTACGGGAAATAAAGCATAATCACACCGCATATGTAAGCAAATATACGCAGATTGTATCAACTAAATATCCTGTTCGATCTGCGTATATTTGCGGTTAAAAGATACAAATAATTGTTTTATAATACCATCACTACATTAGGCAACCATACTATACATAGCGCAAATAGTGCGGAGTAGGGAAAGGAACTCGTTTAAGATTAGCGATCGCACGTCATGCGATTTGAAATTGGAAATTTGAGATTTGAGATTGCTCGCACGGATGAGTCCGGGAATTTTCATCACGATGCCGAGCTTTTTTCAAAGATACACGGATGAATCCGGGGGCGCCGTATCAAATTGCTTTCTGTCAAATAATAGTTGAGAAACATGGGAAAAAAATTACAGTTAATTCTGTCCCTAGCGAAGGTGCAGAGTTTGCGATCGCTATCTTTGTCAAATAATAAAATACAATGGAATAGAAGGTCTTAATTGAACTGTTTTATAATATAGAGTCAACAAGTTATGGATGCGATCGCAAATTTGTCAGGTTATGAGATTACAGAGCAACTTTATGCAGGTACACGTACCCTAGTCTATCGAGGCATCCGTACCCGTGACCAATACCCAGTCGTCATCAAACTGCTGCGAAACGAATACCCCACCTTCAACGAGCTCGTCCAGTTTCGCAACCAATATATCATTGCAAAAAATCTCGACTTCCCTCACATCGTCAAAGCCCTGACGCTGGAAGTATACCGCAATAGCTATGCCCTAGTAATGAAGGACTTTGGCGGAGTCTCCCTATCTACTTATCTCAAAACAGCAACAAATGAAACCCAACCATCTCAAGCTTTACCTTTAGTTGAATTTCTCCAACTTGCCATACAACTAACAGATATTATCCACTATCTCTACCAAAAGCGAGTCATTCACAAAGATATTAAACCCGCTAATATTCTCATTAATCCAGACACCAAACAAATTCAACTAATTGACTTTAGTATTGCATCTCTCCTACCACGCGAAACCCAAGAAATACAGAATCCCAATATCTTAGAAGGAACATTATCCTATCTCTCTCCCGAACAAACAGGACGGATGAATCGAGGCATTGACTATCGCAGTGACTTTTATTCCCTGGGTGTCACCTTTTATGAATTGTTGACAGGAAAGTTGCCATTTATCTCGGATGATCCGATGAAATTGGTACATTGTCATCTCGCCACAAAGTCGAAACCGATCCATCAAATAAATCCAGAAGTTCCCCTAATCTTATCGAAAATTGTCAGTAAGTTGATGGCGAAAAATGCCGAAAACCGCTATCAAAGTGCATTAGGACTAAAGCACGATTTAGAAAATTGTTTATTTCAGTTACAAAAAACAGCCAAAATAGAAAATTTTGAACTCGGAAAGCGAGATATTAGCGATCGCTTTACTATCCCCGAAAAGCTTTACGGTCGAGAAAAAGAAGTTGCTCAACTATTAGCTGCCTTTGAGCGAGTCAGCCTGGGAACAACGGAAATGATGCTAGTAGCAGGTTTTTCGGGAATTGGGAAAACCGCCGTTGTCAATGAAGTTCATAAACCGATTATCCGTCAGCGCGGTTATTTTATTAAAGGCAAATACGATCAATTTCAACGCAACATTCCCTTCAGTGCCTTTGTGCAAGCCTTCCGCGACTTAATGGGTCAATTGCTATCAGAATCGGATACCCAACTGCAAACATGGAAAACCCAGATTTTAGCAGCATTGGGAGACAACGGACAAGTGTTGATTGACGTGATTCCTGAGTTAGAAGGCATAATTGGCGCTCAACTTCCTGCAACTGAATTGTCAGGAAGCGCCGCCCAAAATCGCTTTAATCTGCTCATGCAGAAATTTATGCAAGTTTTTACAAGCAAAGAACATCCTTTAGTGATGTTTTTGGATGACTTGCAATGGGCGGATTCAGCCTCCCTGAATTTACTACAATTATTGATGAGGGATACAGGATATTTATTAGTATTGGGGGCCTATCGAGATAATGAAGTTTCGCCCGTGCATCCATTTATCTTAACAGTGGATGAGATAGTTAAAACTGGGGCAACAGTTAATACGATTACTTTGCAACCGTTAAGCGAACCAGATATGAATTTGTTGGTGGCGGATACGCTGAATTGCGAATCATCCCTGGCCCAACCTTTGACAAATTTAGTCTATCAAAAAACTCAGGGCAATCCTTTCTTTGCCACTCAGTTCCTCAAGGCATTACATGACGATCGGCTCATTAGTTTTAATTGGAATATTCGGCATTGGCAGTGCGATATTGCCCAAGTAAAAACCTTAGCTATAACTGATGATGTCGTTGAATTCATGGCATTGCAATTGCAGAAATTGCCCAGAGAAACTCAGATTTTTCTCACATTAGCTGCTTGTATAGGAGCCCAGTTTGATTTGAATACGTTAGTAATTGTCAGTGAGAAATCTGCTGGAATGACGGCTACGGCTTTATGGAAAGCATTGCAGGAAGGTTTGGTGATTCCCACGACAAAAATCTATAAGTTCTTTACGGAATCGGATAGTGATGAAGTTTTTAAGGCTTCAGCTAACCCAACTTATCGATTTTTACACGATCGCGTCCAGCAAGCCGCCTATTCCCTCATTCCAGATTCACAGAAAAAAGCAACGCATCTCAAAGTCGGACAATTACTTCAGCAAAATTGCTCAGCAATAGAACAAGAGGAAAAACTGTTTGATATTGTTGGGCATTTGAATCGAGGAATTGAGTTAATTACTCAACCGAGCGATCGCCTTGCCTTAGCTCAACTAAACTTAGCAGCCGGACGCAAGGCAAGAAGTTCTACCGCATACAGTGCGGCAAGAGTTTATCTGCAAACGGGCATGGGGCTACTACAGGTAAATTGTTGGCAAAATCAGTATGAATTGACTCTGAACCTCTATGTTGCAGCCGCCGAAGCTGCCTATTTGAATGGTGACTTTGACGGAATGGAGGAGATTGCAGGACTGGTATTGCAAAAAGCTCAGTCGATTTTAGACAAAGTTAAAATTTACGAAATTCAGATTGCCGCACAGATAGCTCAGAGCAAGTCGTTAGCAGCCATTGCAGTAGCCAGAGATGCACTCGGACAATTAGGGGTTGAACTGCCCACCGAAGCTGACGAAGCATTAATTGGCAAAGCGCTACAAACCCTGGCCACCCAACTTGAGGGCAAACCGATTGAAGAACTAGCCGAATTGCCGGTGATGACCGATGCCAAGGCGACTGCTGCCATGCAACTGTTAGCAATATTATTTGCACCCATTATCCAGGGAAGACCAGGTTTACTGCCCCTACTGAGTTCCACGATGGTAAGTTTATCGCTCTCCTGTGGAAATACACCCGCATCAATTGTCGGATATGCGATTCACGGCATGGTGCTGTGTGCCTTTTTGGGAGAGGTTGAAACAGGCTACGCTTTGGGTAAATTGGCATTCTCATTGATTGAGCGCTTCAATGTGAGGGAATTTAAGTGCATAATTCTGGCTATGTTTGGGTTCTATATTCAGCATCACAAGGAAGCTCTCAGAGCAACGATACCGACGCTGAAAGATGGCTATCTAGCAGGCATGGAAACTGGTGATTTTGTCCACGCTGGCTACAGCATAATCAATCACTTTTACGCCAACTTTTTCAGTGGAGTAGAACTAGACACTTTAGAAACCGAAATAGCAGCTTATAGCGCAGTCATGGTGCAGGCAAAGCAAAATTCTGCCCGAGTTTATTTAGGGATGATGGGGCAGATAGTGCGGAACTTGAGGGAAACTGTAAGTCAACCGAATTGTTTAATCGGCGATACCTACGATGAAACCGTGATGCTTCCTAAGCATCATCAGGACAACGAACTTTCGTTGAGCGCTTTTGCTTACATCTACAAACTGCTCCTTGCCTACTTGTTTGGCAATTATCCGGCGGCCCTAGACCACATTGCGCAAGCCGAACAGTATTTTATGGCAGTATCGGGAGTGATTGTTGTTCCCGTTTTCCATTTCTATGTAGCTCTGACGCACTTGGCGCTCTTCCCCACCCAGTCAGAAATGGAACAAGGGGAAATTCTCGTCTCTGTAGAAACCCATCAAACCACTCTGCAACAGTGGGCGAAAAATGCTCCCATGAATCATCTGCATAAGTGGTATTTGGTTGAAGCAGAAAAGCATCGAGTTTTGGGTAATAAAGCTGAGGCGATTGAACACTATGACCGGGCTATATCCCTCGCTAAAGAAAATCAATTTCTTAACGAAGAAGCATTAGCTAATGAACTGGCAGCAAAATTTTATCTAGAGTGGGGTCAAGAAAAATTTGCCAAAATTTATGCACTGGAGGCTTACTATGCCTACAGCCGTTGGGGAGCCAAAGCTAAAGCTATTGATTTAGAACAACGTTATCCTCAATTCCTGCTTCCCATTCTTCAACAAGCTAGCTCCTATGCTTCCTTCAAGGAAACTATTACGCGGGGAACGATTACTTCTACTCACTCTTCTAGCAGCAACTCTGAATTTCTAGATTTGCCTACTCTGATCCAAGCCTCTCAAGTCATTTCTGGGGAGATTGAACTAGATAAACTCCTGACTACTCTCCTAAAAATAGTGATTACAAATGCTGGGGCAAGCCGGTGTGTGTTATTGCTTAAACAAGATATTGAGTTACAGGTAGTAGCCCTTGTCGTAGAGGGGCAGGAACCGCAACTATTACCATCAATACCGCTAGAATCAAGTCAGGATGTAGCGATTAGTTTGGTCAATACTGTCAAGCGGAGTTTGAAACCGCTGGTACATGCCGATGCGAGAGTAAATCCTCAGTTTGCTGGAGATAGTTACATTGAACAGCACCAGCCTAAAAGCGTTCTGTGTAGTCCAATCCTTAATCAAGGCAAGTTGATTGGAATTTTATATCTGGAAAATAACCTGACAGTGGGGGCATTTACGAGCGATCGGGTTCAAGTGCTGAATCTTATTTGCTCTCAAGCCGCCATTTCCTTAGAAAATGCCCGTTTGTATCAAGAATCTCAACAAGCCTTTACAGATCTAAAACAAGCTCAAATAAAAATAGTTCAAAGCGAAAAAATGTCGGCATTGGGGAATTTAATAGCTGGTGTCGCCCACGAAATTAATAACCCGGTTAGCTTCCTTGCTGGCAACATTAGCCCTGCCTTAGACTACATTAATGATTTGTTTGGATTGCTCGATTTGTATCAGCAAGAATATCCTAATTGCAGTGCGGCAATTAAAGATGAAATTGAAGCGATCGACCTCGATTATATCCGGGAAGACTTACCAAAGTTAGTGGGTTCCATGCACGAAGGCGTGAAGCGAATCAAAGGCATTAGCACCAGTCTTCGCATCTTTTCCCGTGCCGATAGCGATCGCCCCGTCCCCTCCAATATCCACGAGGGCCTCGAAAGCACCTTGATGATCCTCAAACATCGCCTCAAAGCTTCGGACACACGCCCAGAGATTCAAGTCATCAAGAAATACGGTGATTTGCCGAAAGTAGAGTGCTATGCAGGGCAGCTAAATCAAGTTTTTATGAATCTGTTGAGTAATGCGATCGATGCTCTGGATGAATCAAATACTGGACGGAGCTTTGCAGAGATTAAAGCGGCTCCTAATAAAATTATTATCGAAACCAAATTATCGGGCGAGCCGCAACAAGTTGTGATTCGGATCGAAGACAATGGGGTTGGCATTAATGAGGGGGTGCGAGACAAGATTTTTGATGATTTATTTACGACGAAGGAAGTCGGTAAAGGGACGGGGTTGGGGTTAGCGATCGCACGGCAGATTGTTGTTGAGAAACACTCGGGTATTTTAGAAGTAAATTCAGCGTTAGGTCAAGGTGCAGAGTTTGTAATTACAATTCCCATCAAGCCAATAGAATCAAGATAGTTGTGATGCAGCAATAAATGACATCCTCCTGTGGTTCGTCCGCAGATCTCGTGCTGGGAAAGGTTGATATTAGAACAATATAGACCATTAGCCAATAAAGTTAAAAACATTAGTATCAATTGGGGATGTTTCCCGCTCTGGTTGATAAACTATACCCTAGAGTTATAGTCGAGCAATTTTTTTGAGGACTGAAAAATGGATGTCATCATTCCCCTAGCTGGGTATCGGCTCGCAGAACAAATCTATGCAGGCTCTCGCACCCTCGTTTATCGGGGTGTTCGAGATAGCGATCGCACTCCTGTCGTCATCAAACTACTACGAAACGAATACCCGAATTTCAACGAACTTGTCGGGTTTCGCAATCAGTACACCATTGCTAAAAATCTTAATTTTCCTAGCATTATCCACCCCTTGACTCTAGAAGTATACCAAAATAGCTATGCCTTAGTCATGGAGGATTTTGGAGGAGTATCTCTATCTACTTATCTCAGGGTTGCTAACGCTCAAAACCCTGCTAAATCTTTATCTTTAACAGAATTTCTCAATCTGGCTCTGCAACTCACAAACATTCTCCACTATCTCTACCAAAACCGAGTCATTCACAAAGATATCAAACCCGCCAATATTTTAATTAATCCCGAAACCAAACAAATTAAACTAATTGACTTTAGTATCGCATCCCTCCTACCGCGAGAAACCCAAGAAATAAAAAATCCCAATGTCTTAGAAGGAACATTAGCCTATCTCTCTCCCGAACAAACCGGACGGATGAATCGAGGCATTGACTATCGCAGTGACTTTTATTCCCTGGGTGTGACCTTTTATGAATTGTTGACAGGCTCGTTACCATTTGTCTCAGAAGATGCGATGGAATTAGTGCATTGTCATCTCGCTAAACAGGCGATACCCATCCATCAACTTCATCCAGAAATCCCCCTAGTTTTATCTGAAATTGTCAGTAAGTTGATGGCAAAAAATGCCGAAAACCGCTATCAAAGTGCATTAGGACTGAAATATGATTTAGAGAAATGTTTAACTCAAGTTCAAGAAACTGGTCAGATTGAATCTTTTGAACTGGGAGACGGAGATATCAGCGATCGCTTTACTATCCCCGAAAAACTCTACGGTAGAGAAAAAGAAGTTACTGAATTATTAGCTGCCTTTGAACGAGTCAGCCTGGGAACAACGGAAATGATGCTAGTGGCAGGTTTTTCGGGAATCGGTAAAACCGCCGTTGTCAATGAAGTTCATAAACCCATTGTCCGTCAGCGCGGTTATTTTATCAAAGGCAAATATGACCAATTTCAGCGGAATATTCCCTTCAGTGCCTTTGTGCAAGCCTTCTGCGACTTAATGGGGCAATTGATCTCCGAATTGGATACCCAACTGCAAACATGGAAAACCCGGATTTTAGCAGCAGTGGGAGATAACGGACAAGTTTTGATTGAGGTAATTCCTGAATTGGAAAACATCATCGGTAAACAGCCGCCAGCAGCAGAACTATCAGGAAGTGCCGCCCAAAATCGCTTTAATATGCTGATGCAGAAATTTGTGCAAGTTTTTACAAGTAAAGAACATCCTTTAGTGATGTTTTTAGATGACTTGCAATGGGCAGACTCCGCATCCCTGAAGTTGCTACAATTATTGATGGAAGATACGGGATATTTATTGGTATTAGGTGCTTATCGGGATAATGAAGTTTCCCTTGTGCATCCATTGATATTCACAGTGAATGAAATTGTCAAAACAGGGGCCAGGGTAAATACAATTACTTTGCCACAGTTAAGCGAACCCGAGCTGAATCGGTTGGTAGCAGATACACTTAATTGCGAGTTATCTATTGCGGAACCTTTAACAAAATTAGTGGCTCAAAAAACCAAAGGTAATCCTTTCTTTGCTACCCAGTGTCTCAAGGCATTACATGACGAGAAGCTGATTACTTTTGATTGGGATATCCGGCATTGGCAATGCGATATTGCTCAAGTTAGAGCTTTAGCTATCACCGATGATGTTGTCGAATTTATGGCAGTGCAATTGCAGAAGCTACCGACACAAACTCAGGAAATTCTCAAGTTAGCTGCTTGTATTGGGACACAGTTTGATATGAATACGCTGGCGATTGTCGGTGAAAAGTCGTCGGAAGAAACAGCAGCATTTCTCTGGAGAGCTTTACAAGAAGGTTTCATTCTTCCCACAACCGAAATTTATAAATTCTTCATTCAAACAGATTCCCTAACTGCCACCCAGTCGGCTGCAAACCAAACTTATAAATTCCTACACGATCGCGTCCAACAAGCGGCTTATTCCCTGATTCCAGACGAGCAAAAACAGATCGCTCACTTAAAAATAGGGCAACTGTTACTGACTCATACATCTGCTACTGAAAAAGAAGAAAAACTGTTTGAGATTGTTAACCAACTTAATATCGGCAAATCCCTGATCCTCTATCAATCTGGGCAAATAGAACTTGCCAAACTCAACCTGAAAGCCGGACAAAAAGCCAGAGCTGCAACTGCCTATACAGCCGCATTTGAGTATTGTACTACGGGCATCGCCTTGTTAGGTGAGGATCGGTGGCAACCGCAGTACGAGCTAACCTTAGCCCTATACGAAGCTGCCACTGAAACCGCTTATCTGAGCGGCAAATTCGCTCAGATGAAACAATTGGCAGCAATCATTACAGAACACTCTAAAAACCTGTTGGATACGATTAAGGTCTATGAAGTTCAAATTCAAGCTGCGCAAGCTCAACATCAATTTCTAGAGGCAGTGCAGATTGCCTTAAAGAGTGTGGAGCGTCTAGGAACCAGTCTTCCAGAGCAACCGAGTCAATTAGATATTGCAAAGGCATTCGAGGCGACTAAATCTATCCTGGCTGGAAGACAACCCCTGGACTTAATAACTCTGCCTCAGATGACTGATCCTAACAAGTTAGCAGCTTTACGGATTCTTAAATCTGTCTCTTCTTCTGCTTTTGTTGCAACTCCAGCGCTCTTACCGTTTATTGTCCTCGAACAGGTAAATTTGTCTGTTCAATATGGCAATGCCTCATTCTCTGCAAATGGGTATGCTTACTATGGACTGATACTTTGTGGGATAGCGGGAGAAATTGAATTTGGCTATCAGTGTGCAAAACTAGCACTTTTATTGCTCGAACATTTTAATGCCAAAGAAATGAAAGCCAGAGTCTATGTCGGAATTTACTGTAGCGTGTGGCATTGGAAAGAACCGCTCAAGAACAGCTTACCTTTTCTCCGGGAAGGCTACCAAGTGGGACTGGAAACAGGAGATTTAGAAGCAGCTATCATTTGCGGATTTATTTACATCTCATACTGTTGGTTTATGGGCAGAGAACTAAGCGATCTCAGTCGAGAGAGTGCTGCCTTCCGAACTCAGATCGCCCACCTCAAGCAAGAAGGACTGACTAGCCATCTAACTGTGTTTCAGCAAGCAATTTTAAATCTGATTGGCGATGCTGCTGAACCTTGGCAGCTTAGTGGAGATGCCTTCGATCGCGAGGAAATTGTGCCAGCCCTCGAGCGATCGGGCGATCGGACTGTGCTTTACTATTTCTATACCAGCGAACTGAGTCTGTGTTATCTGTTTGGCAAGTTTGAGTTGGCGGTGGAAGCGGCGATCGCAGCCGAAAAATATATAGGTGGCGCTACAGGTTTATTCATAGTTCCAATCTGCTACACCTATGATTCTTTAGCGCATCTGGCAATCTATTCTCAGGTTTCCGAGGCACAACAGCAACACATTCTTGAACGGGTAGCTAAAAACCAGGAAAAGATAAAAAAATGGGCCGATCATGCTCCCGAAAATTACCTGCACAAATTTTCTTTAGTTGAAGCCGAGCGCTACCGAGTTTTAGGGCAGAAATCAGAGGCATTAGAATTCTACGATCGCGCCATCTCCCTTGCTAAAGAGCATCAATTCCTCAACGAAGAAGCACTAGCTAATGAACTGGCGGCGAAATTTTACCTAGAATGGGGTAAAGAAAAAATTGCCCAACTTTATGCGATCGAGGCTTACTATGCCTACAGTCGTTGGGGAGCTAAGGCTAAAGTAGAAGATCTGGAAAAATGTTATAGCCAACTCATCGCTCCTATCCTTGAGCAATCTCATCCCTCCACCTCCTTCCAGGGAACTATCAGCCACCAGGAAACTATTGCTTCTACGCGCTCTTCTAGTAGCGTTTCTGAAGTTCTAGATTTGGCTAGTCTACTCAAAGCTTCTCAAACCCTTTCTGGGGAGATTGAACTCGATAAACTCTTAGCTACTCTCCTAAAAATAGCGATCGCCAATGCTGGAGCAAGTAAGTGTGTCTTGCTACTCAAACAAGATAGTAATTTACAGGTAACAGCCCTTGTAGAAGAGGAACAGGAAGCGCAGCTATTACCATCCATACCTCTAGAATTAAGTTTGGATGTAGCAATTAGTTTGGTGAATACTGTCAAGCGGAGTTTGGCACCTCTGGTACTGGCTGATGCTAGGGTAAATCCTCAGTTTGCAGGCGATCCCTATATTGAGCAGCACCAGCCTAAAAGTATTCTTTGCAGTCCAATTCTTAGCCAAGGTAAGTTAATTGGAATTTTATATCTGGAAAATAACGTGACGGTTGGGGCATTCACGAGCGATCGGGTTGAGGTTCTGAATTTGCTCTGCTCTCAAGCCGCCATTTCCTTAGAAAATGCCCGTTTGTATCAAGAATCTCAACAAGCATTTACAGAGCTCAAACAAGCTCAAATAAAAATAGTTCAAAGCGAAAAAATGTCGGCATTGGGGAATTTAATAGCTGGTGTAGCCCACGAAATTAATAATCCAGTTGGTTTTCTGGTTGGTAATATTCAACCAGCCTTAGAGCATATCAAAGATTTGTTTGGATTGCTCGATTTGTATCAACAAAAATATCCCCAACTCGATCCAGAGATTCAAGAGGAAATCGAGGACATCGATCTGGACTACATCCGGGAAGATTTACCGAAATTAGTAGGTTCGATGCGGGAAGGCGTGAAGCGGATTCGGAATATTAGTACGAGTCTACGGACATTCTCGCGTGCCGATACTAACTATCCCGTAGCTTGCAATATCCACGATGGCATCGATAGCACCATTATGATCTTGAAACATCGCCTCAAGGCTAACGAAACTCGTCCAGAAATCAAAGTGATTAGGGAATACGGTAACTTACCACAAGTGGAGTGTTATGCCGGACAGTTGAATCAAGTATTTATGAATTTGTTAGCTAATGCGATCGATGCTTTAGATGAATCAAATCAAGGACGACCTTATGCAGGAATCGCCAATCAAATTACTATTAAAACCGAAATTGATGGAAACAAAAACCAAGCGATTATTCGCATTAAAGATAACGGTTTGGGCATGAGTGAGGCAGTGCGAGAGAAGGTTTTTGATGAGTTATTTACTACCAAAGGAGTAGGTAAAGGGACTGGGTTGGGATTGGCGATCGCGCGTCAGATTGTTGTTGAGAAACACTCGGGTATTTTAGAAGTAAATTCAGCGTTAGGTCAAGGTGCAGAGTTTTTGATTACAATTCCCGTCAAGACAATAGAATCAAGATAGTTGTGATGCAGCAATGAATGACATCCTCCTGTGGTTCGTCCGCAGATATCGTGCTGAGAAAGGTTGATATTAGAACAATATAGACCATTAGCCAATAAAGTTAAAAACATTAGTATCAATTGGGGACGTTTCCCGATCTGGTTGATAAACTATACCCTAGAGTTATAGTTTATCAATTTTTTTGAGGACTAAAAAATGAATGTCATCATTCCCCTAGCTGGGTATCGGCTCACAGAACAAATCTATGCAGGCTCTCGCACCCTCGTTTATCGGGGTATTCGAGATAGCGATCGCACTCCTGTCATCATCAAACTACTACGAAACGAATACCCGAATTTCAACGAACTTGTCGGGTTTCGCAATCAGTACAGCATTGCCAAAAATCTTAACTTCCCCAGTATTGTTAAACCTCTGACTCTAGAAGTATACCAAAATAGCTATGCCTTAGTGATGGAGGACTTTGGAGGGATTTCCCTATCTAATTATATCCATATCGCAACTGATAAAAACCAACCTGCTAAATCTTTATCTTTAACAGAATTTCTCAATCTGGCACTGCAACTAACAGACATTCTCCACTATCTCTACCAAAACCGAGTCATTCACAAAGATATTAAACCCGCTAATATTCTGATTAATCCCGACACTAAACAAATAAAACTAATTGATTTCAGTATTGCATCTCTGCTACCACGAGAAACTCAAGAAATTCAGAATCCCCACATCCTTGAAGGGACATTAGCCTATCTCTCTCCGGAACAAACCGGACGAATGAATCGCGGTATTGACTATCGTAGCGACTTTTATGCCCTCGGTGTCACTTTTTATGAATTATTGACAGGACATTTACCATTTATCTCTGCTGACCCGATGGAACTGGTACATTGTCATCTCGCCAAACAGTCAATACCGCTACATCAAATTCATCCAAAAATCCCCATGGTTTTATCGCATATTGTCAGTAAATTGATGGCAAAAAATGCTGAAAATCGCTATCAAAATGCATTAGGATTAAAACATGATTTAGAAAAATGTTTAGCTCAATTAGAAAAAACTGGTAATATTGAGGCTTTTGATTTAGGACAGGAAGATATTACAGACAGGTTCCTGATACCAGAAAAACTGTACGGTAGAGAAAAAGAAGTCGATCGTCTATTAGCTGCCTTTGAACGAGTAGCTAACCCCCCTAAATCCCCCCTTGGTAAGGGGGGACTAAGGGGGGTAGAAATGATGCTAGTAGCAGGTTTTTCTGGAATTGGCAAAACCGCAGTGGTGAATGAAGTTCACAAGCCAATTGTCAGACAACGGGGCTATTTCATCAAAGGCAAATACGACCAGTTCCAGCGCAATATTCCATTCAGTGCATTTGTGCAAGCCTTCCGGGATTTAATGGAGCAATTAATATCAGAATCAGATGCTCAGTTACAAATATGGAAAAGCAAAATTTTGACAGCAGTTGGCGACAACGGACAAGTCTTGATTGATGTAATTCCTGAGCTAAAAGGCATCATTGGTAAACAACAAATAGCACCAGAACTATCGGGAAGTGCTGCTCAAAATCGCTTCAATCTACTGATGCAGAAATTTGTACAAGTATTTACGCAAGCCGAACATCCTTTAGTAATGTTTTTAGATGATTTGCAGTGGGCAGATTCGGCATCATTGAAATTGTTGCAACTGTTGATGGAAGATACGGGACATTTATTGGTGTTAGGTGCTTATCGGGATAATGAAGTGTCTCCTACTCATCCATTTATTTTGACAGTGGATGAGATTATTAAATCTGGGGCAACGGTGAATACAATTACTTTGGCTCCTTTGCAAAAAGATGACATTAATCAATTGATTTCAGATACTCTTAGTTGCGGATTAGAGATTGCCAAACCTCTGAAAAAACTGGTGTATCAAAAAACTCAAGGCAATCCCTTTTTTGCTACGCAATTCCTGAAGGCTTTACATGACGATGGGCTGATTACTTTTAACCCCCCTGTGGCCCCCACCCCCCTTTCATCCCCCCTTACCAAGGCGGGACAGAGGGGGGTACAAGGGGGGTGGCAGTGCGATATTGCTCAAGTGAAAGCCTTGGCAATTACTGATGATGTGGTAGAGTTTATGGCACTGCAATTGCAGAAAATGCCGTTTCCTACTCAGGAAATGCTTAAATTAGCCGCTTGTATTGGGTCGCAGTTTGATTTAGCTACTTTGGCAATAGTCAGTGAAACGTCGGCGGAAGTTGCTGCTACTGCTTTATGGAAATCTTTGCAAGAAGGTTTGATTATTCCGACTACGGAAGCTTATAAGTTCTTTACTCAATCTGATAATGAGTCTGTTTCTAGTGCAGCGGCTAATCCGACTTATCGGTTTTTGCACGATCGCGTCCAACAAGCTGCTTATTCCCTGATTCCTGACGATCTAAAACAAGCAACTCATCTCAAAATAGGACAATTAATGCTACAAAATTCCTCAGAGATAGATCCCGAGGAAAAACTGTTTGATATTGTCGGGCATTTGAATTTAGGAATTGAGTTAATCAGCAAACCGAGTGAACGAGAAGCATTAGCTCAACTGAATTTGAAAGCTGGAGTTAAGGCGAGAAAGTCTACAGCTTACCCTGCAGCAAGGGTTTATTTACAAATAGGGATTGATTTACTCACAAGCAACTGCTGGGTTCATCAGTATGAATTGACTCTCAATCTCTATGTTGCTGCTGCCGAAGTTGTCTATTTGAATCATGACTTTGATGGAATGGAACAGATGGCCACACTGGTGTTGCAATCAGCTCAGACAATTTTAGACAAAGTTAAAATTTACGAAATTTTAATCGTCGCACAGACAGCCCAAGGCAAGATGTTAGAAGCGATCGCGGTAGGGAGAGATGCACTCTTACAATTGGGTATTAAACTCCCCACCGAAACTGATGAAACCAAAATTGGCAAAGCACTACAAACTCTTGGCAGCCAACAAGGTGGCAAACTGATAGAAGAACTGGTTGACCTACCAGTGATGAGTGATGCCACAACTCAGGCAGCAATACAACTATTGGGAGCTTTATTTCCGCCCGTTTTTCTGGGAATGCCGGGATTGCTACCCATTCTTAGTTCCATGATGGTGAGTTTATCGATCGACTTTGGGAATGCACCCGCATCAACAGTGGGGTATGCAATTCACGGAATGGTATTGTGTGCCTTTTTGGAAGAGGTGGAAACAGGCTATAGCTTTGGTAAATTGGCGATGAATTTGCTCGATCGGTTCAATATCCGCGAACTCAAAGCCACAATTCCAGCTTTTTTTGGGAGCTTTATTCAGCATCGCCAAGAAGCTATAAGGGCAACGATACCGACGCTGAAAGGTAGCTATACGGCTGCTATGGAAACAGGAAATTTTTTACAATCTGGCTATAGCATACTCATATACCTCGAATCCAACTTTTTTAGTGGGGTGGAACTTGACACTTGGGAGACCGAAATAGCAAGTTATAGTGCTGCGATGGCACAGGCAAAACAATATTCGGCTCAGGCTTATTTTGATATTATTCAGCAGACTGTGAATAACTTGAGGAAAGTCTGTATTCCGTCTGATTGCTTAATCGGCTCTGCCTACGATGAAACGGTGATGCTTCCTCAGCATCATCAGAATAATGAACTTACGGCGATCGCCAAGGTCTATGTTTACAAACTTTTACTTGCCTACTGTTATGGAAACAATACGTCTGCCCTAGACTACATTGCCCAAGCGAAGCCGTATTTGATGGCAATATCGGGATTGATTCATGTTCCGATTTTTCATTTCTATGCAGCCTTGACGTACCTGGCAATCTTCCCCACCAAGCCAGAGCAGGAGCAATCCGAAATACTCGCCCTAGTGGAAACTCATCAAATTATTCTGCAACAGCGGGCGCAAAATGCTCCCATGAATTATAAGCATAAATGGTATTTAGTTGAAGCAGAAAAACATCGGATTTTGGGTAGTAAAGCCGATGCAATAGACTTCTACGATCGCGCTATTTCCCTCGCCAAAGAACATCAATTTCTCAACGAAGAAGCACTAGCGAATGAACTTGCAGCCAAATTCTATCTCAATTGGGGTAAAGAAAAAGTCGCTCAAGCCTACATGATTGAGGCTTATTACTGTTATGCCCGATGGGGAGCCCAAGCCAAAGTTACTGATTTAGAACAACGTTATCCTCAACTCCTCGCTCCTCTCCTTCAGCCACCCCGATTGTCTACCTCTTTTAAGGAAACTCTTACCCTTGAAACGATGTCTTATAACCGCTCTTCTAGCACAGCCTCGGAAGTTCTAGATTTGGCAACTCTGCTCAAGGCATCTCAAGCGATTTCAGGGGAAATTGAACTCGATCAACTCTTGACTACTTTGTTACAAATAGTGATGACAAATGCTGGGGCAAGTAAGTGTGCCTTACTCCTAAAAAAAGATATTGAGTTACAGGTAGCAGCCTTTGTGGAAGAGGGACAAGAACCGCAGCTATTACCACCCATGCCGCTAGAATCAAGTCAAAATGTGGCGATCGCTTTGGTGAATACTGTTAAGCGGAGTTTGAAGCCTCTGGTACTGGTAGATGCTAGGTTATATACTGAGTTTTCTGGAGATAGTTACATTGAAAAACACCAACCTAAAAGTGTGCTTTGCAGTCCAATTCTCAATCAAGGTAAGTTGATTGGGATTTTATATTTGGAAAATAATCTGACAATTGGAGCCTTTACAAGCGATCGCGTCGAACTGCTCAATCTGCTCTGCTCCCAAGCAGCAATTTCCCTCGAAAATGCCCGCCTCTATCAACAGTCACAACAAGCTTTGGCAGAACTCCGTGCCAGCGAAGCCCGCTTCCATAAGATGGCTGACAATATTCCAGGGATGGTCTTTCAATTCCAGTTGGCTGCTGATGGTGCTAAGTCAATGCCCTACGCAAGTTCTGGTTGCATCGATCTGTATGAAGCTGAGCCAGAAATGGTTATGGCAGGAATCATCAATGTCTTCGATGCAGTTGATGCCGAGGATCTTGCTGATGTTGAACAAGCAATTACCAAATCTGCCCAAACCCTGACCCCATTTAATCATGAATGGCGCAGTGTCACCTCGTCCGGCACGATAAAATGGGTGCAAGCAATATCTCAACCAGAACGACGAGGCGATGGCTCAACTGTATGGGATGGTGTTGTCTTTGATGTGAGCGATCGTAAACGCAGCGAAGCGGAATATAAAGCTGCGGAAACAGCCCTGCAAATTTCCGAACAGAACCTCCGCACTATCTTCAACAGCGTCAGTAGTGCCATCATAATTCACGATCTGCATGGCAAGGTGCTCGATGTTAATAACCGACTGCTAGAAATGTTTGGTGTGGAGCGAGAGCAAGCGCTGCAATGCTCGATCTTGGATGACTATTCTACACCGGATAATCCGTTCCATCTGGTAGAAGACTGGTGGAGAAGGGTATTAGCTGGGGAAACGATTCAATTTGAGTGGAATGTCATAAAAATTGATTCTAATACAGTCTTTGAGGTCGATGTCACCCTCAACCGCATCATCCTCGATGGCAAAGCAGTGATTCTTGGTAATGTGCTGGATATTAGCGATCGCAAACGCGCCGAAACTGAACGTGAACAAAAGTCTGAAGCTCTAGAAAAGACTTTACGAGAACTCCAACAAGCTCAAATTCAACTTATCCAAGGTGAAAAAATGTCAGCTTTGGGTAATTTAGTAGCTGGTGTCGCTCACGAAATCAACAACCCTGTCGGCTTCCTGACTGGGAATATTACCCCAGCCTTAGATTACATTAACGATTTGTTTGGATTGATCGATCTAGTGCAACAAAAATATCCCCAACTAGAGCCAGAGATTGAAGAAGAAATCGAAACCATTGAGCTTGACTACATCCGGGAAGACTTACCCAAGTTAATTGAATCGATGCAAGAAGGCGTGAAGCGAATTCAAGACATTAGTATTAGTCTGCGGACATTCTCGCGTGCGGATAGCGATCGCCCCGTGGCCTGTAATATTCACGAGGGCATTGATAGCACAATTATGATCCTTAAACATCGTCTGAAAGCCAACGACACTCGCCCCGAAATCCAAGTGATTAAGGACTATGGTGATTTCCCAAAAATCGAGTGCTATGCCGGACAATTAAATCAGGTATTTATGAATATTTTGGGAAATGCAATTGATGCTGTGAATGAATCAAATATTGGACGGAGTTATGCAGAGATTAAAGCCAATCCCAATCAAATTATCGTCAATACAGAATTATCGGGCGATGGACAACAGGTAGTAATTCGGATTAAAGACAATGGTATTGGCATGAGTGAAGCGGTGCGGAACCAAGTTTTTGATAATTTATTTACTACTAAGAGTGTAGGGAAAGGAACAGGATTGGGATTAGCGATCGCGCGTCAAATTGTAGTAGAAAAACATCACGGACAAATTAAAGTTGATTCTGTCCCTAGCGAGGGGACTGTGTTTTCGATCGCTATCCCTGTCATCTAAGCGAATAGAATTGAATTGAATATTAGATCAACACATTTGAAACACTACCAAATTAACGAGCATTATTGCAAAACATCAGGCTTGCTCACCTTATTTCGGTAAATCTCCAAGTGAACCATTATCTAGGTCTAACATGAATCCACATAAAACCATACCTTTAAGACTTGTGCTAGTAGTTCCGTTTGTATTGCAAGTCTTTGCCGCCGTCGGACTGATTGGCTATCTGTCCCTGCGAAATGGACAGATAGCCGTCAATGAGGTTTCCACCCAGTTGCGTGAAGAGATGAGCAATCGCATTAACCTCCAAGTTCTCAACTACTTAGAAAAACCTTATGTTGCTGGACAAACTATCATCGCGGCTGCTCAAGAGGAGCAGATTGATTTAACCGATGTCACCAAACTGGAACGGACTTTTTGGCAGTTAGTCAGCAAAAATACGGTCGAAGTCATGCAAGTTAGTCTGGCTGACGGTACGAGTATACAAGTAGAGGATAGACAAAATAAAGGCATTATGGCTTTGGTTGGGAACAAAGCGGATCTACCTCAGCGCAAAATCTACCAACTTGATGAAAAAGGTGAACGGGCTCTGCTGATAGAAACTCAAGCAAATTTTGACCCCCGCTCTCGCCCCTGGTATAAAAATGCCCAGGAAGCTGGAAGACCAATCTGGACAAATCCTTATTTGGGCATCGCTGTAAAACTCGCTTCAATTGCTTTAACCCAACCCATCTATGACAAAAATGGCGTGTTCTTAGGCGTTCAAAATAGCATCCTTCGGATTCAGAAAATTCATCATTTCCTCAGCACGCTAAAAGTAGGTCAGACCGGACAAACCTTTATCATCGATCGATCGGGCAACCTGATTGCCAGTTCCAAGATTGAAAGCCCTTACATTATTGATGCTAAAAAAAATACGTTGGAACAAATTCCCGCTATCAAGTCGGAAAGTCCGGTAATTAGTGCCACAGCCAAAGCAATCCTCGATCGCTTTGGTAATTTCAATGATATTGAGCAGAGTCAGCAACTTGAGTTTATGCTGGCGGAGCAGCGGCAATTGGTGCAAGTTTCCACTATTCGAGATGAACGAGGCATTGATTGGCTCAGTGTAATTGTAGTACCAGAATCAGATTTCATGGCACAAATTGATGCCAACACCCGCACTACTATCCTGCTTTGTTTGGGGGCATTAGTTGTGGCAACTATCTTGGGTATATTTACTTCGCGCTGGATTGCTCGACCGATTCTAAAATTACAGCAAGCAAGTGAAGCGATCGCCTCTGGTACTCTAGATCAAACTGTGGAAGTCAAAGGTATCAGTGAATTGGAAGCACTAGCTAGCTCCTTTAACCAAATGGCTGGACAGCTACGCACCTCCTTTACCGAACTCGAAGTCCGTGTCGAAGAACGCACCGCCGAACTGAGTATTGCCAAAGATCAAGCCGATAGTGCTAACCAGGCAAAAAGTAATTTTCTGGCAAACATGAGCCATGAACTCCGTACCCCCCTAAATGGAATTATTGGCTATGCCCAAATTTTGAATCGCTCTAAAGTTTTGCCAGATAAAGAACGCCACGGAGTGCAAATTATGTATCAGTGCGGCTCCCATCTCCTAACCTTGATCAACGATATATTAGATATCTCCAAAATCGAAGCCCGGAAACTTGACCTTGCCCCCAGTGCTATACATTTGCCCTCCTTCCTGCAAGGAGTAGTTGAAATTTGTCGAGTCCGCTCCGATCAGAAAAATCTCGACTTTATTTATCAATCCGACTCAGACCTGCCAGAAGGAATAGAAGCCGATGAGAAACGCCTCCGTCAAGTCCTGATTAACCTGTTGGGCAATGCCATTAAGTTCACCGATCGAGGCAGTGTTACTCTCAAGGTAGAGGTGCTAGAGGTAAGTACCCAAATTCTCCGCCTCAAATTTCAAATCAAAGATACAGGAGTGGGGATTGCAGAGGGGCAATTAAGCCGACTCTTCCGGGAATTTGAGCAAGTAGGAGATCGGAAACGGCAATTAGAAGGCACTGGCTTAGGTTTAGCTATCAGCCAAAAAATCGTGCAATTAATGGGTGGCGAAATTCAGGTGGACAGCCAGCTTGGAGTCGGCAGTAACTTCTTCTTTGAGGTGGCACTGCCGATCGCCAAAAATTGGGCAAAACAAAATTCTGTTAGTAAAGGACGGACTATTATTGGCTATGAAGGCGCGCCGAAACATATTTTGGTTGTGGACGATCGCTGGGAGAATCGATCGGTATTAATCAATCTATTAGAACCACTAGGATTCAGCTTTACTGAAGCACAAAATGGTCAAGAAGGCTTAGAAAAAGCTCTAGAAAAACTGCCAGATTTAGTTATAACTGACTTAGCGATGCCAGTAATGGAGGGCTTTGAAATGCTCAAAAAGTTACGAAATTCGGAGGATCTCAAGCATTTACGGGTGATAGTATCTTCGGCATCGGTGGCAGAAATAGACCAGCAGAAAAGCTTAGATATGGGTGGAGATGACTTTCTGGTCAAACCCGTTGATGCAGAGGAGTTGTTGATTTTGCTTGCCAAACATTTACAACTCATCTGGAAATATGATGTAACTGAGTTAACAACAAGCAATAATGAAGTATCCACGAAAGAACTAATTCCCCCATCGGCGGCGGACTTGCAAATTTTACTAGAACTGGCACAGGATGGCTTGCTCAGAGAACTGGCAGAAACCGCCGATAAAATTGGGCAAAAGGATGAGCGCTATCAGCCCTTTATTCAGCAAGTAATACAATTAGCTAAGCAATTCCAAACTGAGAAAATCGAGGAATTAATTCAACAACATCTCACTAATAATAGTTAAAATTTGGATGGCAACTATGACGACAGGTTTAACTGGCTTAATTTTAATTGTTGATGATACTCCCACCAATTTGGATGTCATCTCGGAAGCGTTGAGTAATGCGGGGTATAAGGTGGCGATCGCTACCAGTGGCGAACGCGCCCTCCAACAAGTTGAGCGGCGACCTCCCGATCTGATTTTACTGGATGTGATGATGCCGGGAATTGATGGATTTGAAACCTGCCAACGCCTTAAAGCTAATGCCAAAACTTGTGATATTCCGATTATCTTTATGACCGCTCTGGTTGATGTAGACAACAAAGTTAAAGGGCTTAAACTTGGTGCAGTAGACTACGTTACCAAGCCCTTTCAAGAACAAGAAGTGTTAGCCCGGGTGAAAACCCATTTACAGTTACGTCTATTGACTCAAAATTTAGAACAGCAAGTGGCGCAAAAAACTGCTGAATTACAAGCAGCTCAGCTCCAAATCATTCAACGCGAAAAATTGTCAGCTCTGGGCAATTTGGTGGCTGGTGTTGCCCACGAAATTAATAACCCAGTTGGCTTTATTTCTGGCAATATTCAGCCCGCTTTAGACTACATCAAAGATTTGTTTGGATTGCTGGATTTAGTTCAGCAAGAATCTGCTAATTTCAGTGCGGCAATTCAAGAGGAAATTGAAGCGATTGACCTCGACTACATCCGTGAAGACTTACCTAAGTTAGTTGGCTCGATGCAAGAAGGAGTAAACCGGATTAAAGACATTAGCATCAGCTTGCGGACATTTTCTCGTGCTGATACCGATCGCCCCGTGGCCTGTAATATTCACGAGGGCATTGATAGTACAATTATGATCCTCAAGCATCGGCTCAAAGCCAATGACTCCCGCCCAGAAATTCAAGTTATTAATGACTGTGGTGATTTTGCAAAAATCGAATGCTATGCCGGACAATTAAATCAGGTATTTATGAATATCTTGGGGAATGCAATCGATGCTGTGAATGAATCAAATATTGGACGTACTTATGCAGAGATAAAAGCCAATCCCAATCAAATTATCGTCAAGACAGAATTATCGAGCGATAGACAACAGGTAGTAATTAGGATTAAAGACAATGGTATTGGCATGAGTGAAGCGGTGCGGGAGAAAGTTTTTGATAATTTATTTACTACTAAAAGTGTGGGTCAAGGAACTGGTTTGGGATTAGCGATCGCGCGTCAAATTGTGGAAGAAACTCACGGTGGAAAATTGAACTGTACTTCTATACTGGGAAAAGGAACAGAGTTTATCATTACCTTACCAACTAAAGCCGAACACAACAGTTAATTTTTCCTGCATTTCAACTCATTTAATCAATTACTAACTCATAAAATATCAAACAACTATGAACATGAATCACTCCGACCAAAACAGTAACCCTCCGACAAGCATTCAAATTCCCAACTATCAAATTCTCGAAATAGTTTATTCAGGAAGTCGAACCTTGGTATATCGGGCTATCCGTACCAATGACAAATTACCTGTGGTCATCAAACTGCTGAAAAATGACTATCCCACCTTTAGCGAATTGGTACAGTTTCGCAATCAATATACTATTGCCAAAAATCTCAACTCACCGCTAATAGTCCAAACCTATAGCTTGTCACCCTATCAAAATGGCTATGGGTTAGTCATGGAAGATTTCGGGGGAATTTCTCTTCACGAATGGGGGGTAAAAAGGAAAAAACTCCTCTCTTTGAGAGAGTTTTTGGAAATTGCAATCGCCCTCTGCAATACCTTAGATATATTATACGGTCATCGCATTATTCATAAAGACATCAAGCCCAGTAATATCTTAATTAATCCCGAAACTAAACAAATCAAATTAATTGACTTTAGTATTGCATCCTTGTTACCGCGAGAAACCCAAGCGCTCATCAATCCCAATGTATTAGAAGGAACTCTTGCTTATATTTCTCCAGAACAAACAGGACGAATGAATCGGGGGATTGACTACCGGACTGATTTTTATTCTTTAGGTGTGACTTTCTACCAATTACTGACAGGAAAATTGCCTTTTGAATCAAAAGACCCGATGGAGTTAGTACATTGTCATATTGCAAAAAAACCACCTGATTTAAGGAAGAAAAACGGAAAAGAGATTCCGCAAGTTTTCTGTGATATTGTCATAAAGTTAATAGCGAAAAATGCGGAAGATAGATATCAAAGTGCCTTGGGACTGAAAGCTGATTTAGAAAATTGTTTACATCAACTTCAAGAAACTGGTAAGATTGAGGGCTTTGAGATTGGGCGACGGGATCTGTGCGATCACTTCCTCATCCCGGACAAACTCTACGGACGAGAAACCGACGCAGCAACCCTGCTCCAAGCCTTTGAAAGAGTCAGCATAGGCGCAACAGAAATGATGCTAGTGGCAGGTTTTTCTGGAATTGGCAAAACCGCAGTGGTGAATGAAGTCCACAAGCCAATTGTCAGACAACGGGGCTACTTCATCAAAGGTAAATACGACCAGTTCAACCGCAACATCCCGTTGAGTGCCTTTGTGCAAACCTTACAGGACTTGATGGGACAACTATTGAGTGAAAGCGATACTCAGGTGGCGCACTGGAAAGACAAAATCCTCTCAGCTTTGGGTGAGAACGGGCAAGTCCTAATTCAAGTCATTCCCGAACTCGAACAGATTATAGGCAAACAACCTGCTGCTACAGAACTCTCAGGTAGTGCCGCCCAGAACCGCTTCAACTTGCTATTCCAGAAATTCATTGCCGTATTCGCTAAAGCAGAACACCCTTTAGTGATGTTCCTCGATGACTTGCAGTGGGCAGATTCAGCCTCATTGAGCTTGATGCAAGTATTGCTGAGTCAAAGCGAGGTGGGCTATCTGCTGACGATCGGGGCATACCGAGATAATGAAGTCTTCCCCGCTCATCCACTAATGCTGACATTGGAAGAGATGAAGAAAGACTCAGCAACCATCAGCACCCTTACCCTCACCGCGTTAAGTCAATCTCACATCAATCGTTTGGTTGCCGATACCCTCAGTTGTTCCACAGTTCTAGCGCAACCGCTGACAGAGTTAATCTATCAAAAAACCAAAGGCAACCCTTTCTTTGCCACGCAGTTTCTCAAAGCCCTGCATCAGGAGGGCTACATTGCCTACGATTTGCAAGCCGGACACTGGCAGTGCGATATGGTAGCAGTGCGATCGCTCTCGCTCACTTCGGATGTGGTGGAGTTCATGGCGCTGCAATTACAAAAGTTGCCAGAAGCCACTCAAGAAATACTGAAGTTAGCTGCTTGTGTGGGAGCAAAATTCGATTTAGAAACATTGGCGATCGTTTCAGAACGATCACCAACCGATGCCGCAACAGCATTGTGGAAAGCCTTGCAGGAAGGCTTGATTTTACCCACGAGCCAGATTTACAAGTTTTTTCAGGGTGCACAACAGTCCCAGGCAGAAGATACAGTTAATCCGACCTATCGATTTTTGCACGATCGCGTCCAGCAAGCCGCCTATTCTTTAATTCCCGACGAGCAAAAACAGGTAACTCACCTCAAAATTGGGCAACTATTGCTCAGTCATACCTCAGTCGCCGAACAGGAGGAAAAACTATTTGAAATTGTCAACCAACTGAATATGGGGAAAAGCCTCATTATTGAGCCATCGGAGCAAACGCAACTCGCTCAACTCAATCTCCAGGCAGGACAGAAAGCCAGAGATGCAACAGCATACACAGCCGCATTTGAGTATGCTATTACAGGCATCGACTTGTTGGCTGAAAAGCGATGGACAACGCAGTATGAACTGACCTTAGCACTTTACGAAACCGCCACTGAAGCTGCTTATCTAAACGGCAATTTTATGCAGATGAACCAATTGACAACGATCGTTTTGGAACACACCAGAACTATATTAGATCGGGTTAATGTTTATCAAGTTGAAATTCAAGCTGCTCAAGCACAAGCTCAACCTTCAAAGGCTATACAAATTGCTTTGCAAATTCTCAAGCAGTTGGGAGTTAGTTTTCCAGAGGAACCTAACGGAGAGGATATTGGAAAGGCACTGCAAGAAACTTTTTCCCTTGTGGGTGGCAGACAGCCACTGGATTTGATCGCGCTGCCGGAGATGACCGATCGCACTCAGTTAGCCATTATGGAAATTCTCGCAGGTGTGACGGCATCTGCTTATGTAGCGGCTCCCACACTGTTGCCCTTGGTTCTGCTCGAACAAGTGAATGTATCGCTGCAATATGGCAATAGTTCGTTTTCTACTAATGGCTATTGCGGTTTTGGGGTCATATTATGCGGGGTAGTGGGAGATATTGAGTATGGCTATCAATTCGGTCAACTGGCACTCTTGTTGCTCGAACAACTCGATACCAGAAAACTAAAAGCCAAAACCTACGGACAAGTTAACTGCTGTATTTCCCATTGGAAAGAGCCTCTTGGTAACACTTTACCGTTGTTTCGAGAGGGCTATCAGAGCGGATTAGAAACTGGGGATTTAGAATGGGGTGGAATTTGTGCAGTCCTGTATTTGATGCACGCTTGGTTTGCTGGCAAGGAATTGAGCGATTTGAGTCGAGAGGGTGCTGCTTTCTGTGCTCAATTTGCTCAACTTAAACAAGAAACAATGGCTAAGCAGGGAGCTATTTTTCAACAAGCCATCTTGAATTTGTTAGGGAATTCGACAGAAGCGTGGCAGTTTAATGGGGATAGTTTTAGTGAAGCAGAAGATCTACCGATGTTTGCGCGATCGGGGAATCAAACGGCTCCCTGCTATTTCTATGTCAGCAAGTTGGTGCTATGTTATCTATTTGGTCAGATTGAACAGGCGATCGCTGCTGCTAGCGCCCTTGAAAGTTATTTAGGTGGAGCTACAGGGATGTCCCTGATTCCTGTCTTCCATACTTATGATTCTCTGACACATCTGGCTAACTATTCCCAAGTTTCTCAGGTAGAACAACAAAGCATTCTGCAACGAGTGACTGCCAATCAGGAAAAGATCGAACGCTGGGCTGATGCTGCACCAGCGAATCAACTGCACAAATTTTATTTAGTTGAAGCGGAAAAAAATCGCGTTCTCAGTCAAAAAACAGCAGCCACAGAATTCTATGACCTAGCGATCGCCCTCGCCAAAGAAAACGCATACCTCCAAGACGAAGCCTTAGCCAATGAACTCGCCGCCAAATTCTATCTGGAATGGAACAAACAGCGCATCGCTCAGGAATACCTGATTGAAGCCTACTACGGCTATGCTCGCTGGGGAGCAAAAGCCAAA
The DNA here is from genome assembly GCF_036701085.1 of Microcoleus sp. Pol7_A1. Taxonomy (NCBI): domain Bacteria; kingdom Bacillati; phylum Cyanobacteriota; class Cyanophyceae; order Oscillatoriales; family Microcoleaceae; genus Microcoleus; species Microcoleus sp. Pol7_A1. The sequence continues at coordinate 25,741 of NZ_JAUBQD010000051.1, read as the reverse complement.
GTTGCAGACCTAGAACGCCGCTACGGGCAACTGCTGGCTCCTATCCTCGGGCAAGCTAACTCTGCCCTCTCGGTCAACGAAACCGTCTTTGCTGTAGGAACCGTCACCTCCACCAGTTCCTCCTCCACTGTCTCCAATTCCCTCGACCTCTGTGCCATCCTCAAAGCTTCCCAAACACTCTCAAGCGAAATCGAACTCGAAAAACTACTTTCATCGTTGCTTGAGATCGTCATCGAAAATGCTGGAGCCGATAAATGCGTGTTCATGCTGTTGCGAGACGATAGCCTGCTAATTAAAGGGTCAATTACCCTGGGGTCAGAGCCGGTCGTGTTGCAGCGCCTTCTGGTTGAAGAGAGTCAGGATATTCCTTTGAAGCTGATTTACAAAGTCAAGCACTACAGGCAGACTACTGTGCTAGTTAATGCGACGGTCGATCCAACCTTAGCCAATGACCCGTATATCATGCGTCAGCAGCCGAAGAGTATCTTGTGCAGCCCGATTTTGCATCAAGGGAAGTTGATGGGCATTTTATATCTAGAAAATAATTTAGTAACGGGGGCGTTCACGAGCGATCGCGTCGAACTACTCAATTTACTTTGCGCTCAAGCGGCAATTTCTATAGAAAATGCCCGACTTTATGAGCGATCGCAGAACTATGCTCAACAGCTAGAACAGTCTCTGGAAGAGTTAAAGATTAGTGAAGCCCGCTTTCAGAAACTTGCCAACAACGTGCCTGGCTTGATTTATCAGATTCGGATTCAAGGCGATGGTTCTGCTTCAATGCCCTACGTCAGTTCTGGATGTCAAACACTCTATGAAGTGGCGGCAGAGGATATGATGGTAGGAAAATACAGCCTACGCGATTTTGAACATCCCGACGATCGAGCACAGACGTTTCGGGCAGTTATCGAGTCCGCTCAAACGCTCACCCCATTTCAACATGAGTGGCGGATTATTACTCCCAATGGGAATGTGAAATGGGTGAAAGCCGCTTCTCAGCCAGAACGTAGAGAAGACGGAGAAATCGTTTGGGATGGAATGCTGATTGATATTACCGATCGCAAGCAAGCAGAAGCAGCGGTGATTCAAAAATCACAGGAACTCGAACAGACTCTGGCAGATTTGCAGAACACCCAACTGCAAATGGTGCAAAGCGAAAAAATGGCATCACTTGGAAATCTGGTAGCAGGTGTTGCTCATGAAATCAACAACCCCGTCGGCTTTATTTGGGGCAATTTGAATGAAACCCAGCAAACGGTGCAAGACTTAGTGGAGCATCTCAATCTCTATCGATCTCGCGCCCCAGAAACAGAGCTTGCAGACCATGCCGAAGATATCGATTTAGACTATATCATCGAAGACTTGCCTAAAATGATTGACTCCATGAAAGTTGGATGCGATCGCATCAAAGATATCAGCACGACGCTCCGTACCTTTTCTAGGGCTGACAAAGACTACAAAGTTCCTTTTAATATCCACGAGGGGATAGATAGCACGATTTTAATTCTCAAGTATCGATTGAAAGCTAACGATCGGCGACCCGCAATTGTTGTAGTGAAACACTACGGGAATATTCCCGAGATCGAATGCTTCCCCGGACAGCTTAACCAGGTGTTTATGAACATTCTCGCCAATGCGATCGATGCACTGGAAGAATCAAATACAAAGCGCAGCTTTGCCGAAATCAAAGCTAATCCCAACCGCATTACCATTCAAACCTCCTTAGTAGATCGCCAGGTAAAAATTAGTATTGCTGATAATGGTCAGGGGATGAATGAATCTGTCAAACAAAAAATATTTGACCATTTATTTACGACAAAAGCAGTGGGGAAAGGGACGGGTTTGGGATTGGCTATCGCTCGTCAAATCGTAGTCGAAAAACATAGGGGTTCCCTGAACGTCAACTCTATAATGGGAACAGAAACTGAATTGATCGTCACCTTACCCACTCACACCGAACAAAAAAGTTAATTCTCTCTCTTCTTCAGATTCATTTAAGCAAGCACTCGCTCATCAATTATCAAACAACAATAGCCATGAATAACTTTGACAAAAATAGCGACACTCCTACAAAGGTTAAAATTCCCAACTATCAAATTATCTCCACAGTTTATTCAGGAAGTCGCACCTTGGTATATCGGGCTATCCGTACTTGTGACCAATTACCTGTCGTCATCAAACTCCTGAAGAACGACTATCCCACCTTTAGCGAACTCGTGCAGTTTCGCAATCAATATACTATTGCCAAAAACCTTAATTCACCTAGTATCGTACAAACCTACAGCCTGGAACCCTATGAAAATGGCTGTGCGTTAGTGATGGAAGACTTTGGCGGGATTTCTCTTCAGGAATGGGCAGTCAAAGGGAAAAACGCATTCTCATTGAGAGAATTTTTAGAAGTCGCGAGATCCCTCTGCAATGCCTTAGATATATTGTACCGCCATCGCATCATTCACAAAGACATTAAACCCAGCAATATTTTAATTAACCCCTCAACTAAAGAAGTTAAATTAATTGACTTTAGTATCGCCTCCTTGCTGCCAAGAGAAACCCAAACACCGATCAATCCTAATGTATTAGAAGGGACGCTTAGTTATATATCCCCAGAACAAACAGGCAGAATGAATCGGGAAATTGACTATCGCACAGATTTTTATTCATTAGGAGTTACTTTTTACGAATTACTCACAGGAGAGTTACCTTTTCAATCAAAAGAGCCGATGGAGTTGGTGCATTGTCATATTGCTAAAATCGCCCCCTTAGTACATGAAATAAACCAAAAAATCCCGCCTATACTATCAGAAATAGTTAGTAAATTAATGGCAAAAAATGTCGAACACCGCTATCAGAGTGCATTAGGAGTGAAGTTTGATTTAGAAAGATGTTCAACTCAACTTCAAGAAATTGGTCAAATTGAATACTTTGAAATTGCTCAAAAAGATGTAAGCGATCGCTTTACCATCCCCGAAAAACTCTATGGCAGAGAAAACGAAGTAAATCAACTATTAGCTGCCTTTGAAAGAGTCAGCACAGGTAACACCGAAATCATGCTAGTGGCGGGATTTTCTGGAATTGGAAAAACTGCCGTAGTTAACGAAGTACATAAACCCATTGTCCGGCAACGGGGTTATTTTATCAAAGGCAAATATGACCAATTTAAACGCAACATTCCCTTTAGTGCCTTTGTGCAAGCTTTCCGCGACTTAATGGGGCAATTACTATCTGAATCAGATGCCAAATTGCAAACCTGGAAAAATCAAATTATATTAGCAGTGGGAGAAAATAGACAAGTCTTAATTGACGTAATTCCTGAGTTAGAAAACATCATTGGCAAACAGCCACCAGCTACAGAACTATCAGGCAGTGCTGCCCAAAATCGGTTTAACCTCCTATTTCAAAAGTTTGTGCAAGTTTTCACTCATCAAGAACATCCCTTAGTAATGTTTTTGGATGACTTGCAATGGGCAGATTCTGCCTCCCTGAATTTATTAAAATTACTCCTACAAGATACGAAATATTTATTAGTATTAGGAGCTTATCGCGATAATGAAGTCTCACCAGTACATCCATTTATTTTAACTGTAGATGAGATTGTAAAAACTGGAGCAACAGTCAATACAATGACCTTGCAACCGTTAAGGGAATCAGAGATGAATTGCTTGGTAGCAGATACGCTGAATTGCCAATTATCCCTGACCGAGCTTTTGACTAAATTAGTTTATCAAAAAACCCAAGGAAATCCTTTCTTTGCCACCCAGTTTCTCAAAGTCTTACATGATGATAAGTTAATTAGTTTTGATTGGGACATTTGCCATTGGCAGTGCGATATTGCCAAAGTCAAAGCCTTAGCAATTACTGATGATGTAGTAGAGTTTATGGCATTGCAATTACAGAAATTGCAGACAGAGACTCAAAATATTCTCAAACTAGCGGCTTGTATTGGAGCAGAGTTTGATTTGAATACTTTAATAATTGTTAGTGAGAAATCTGTAGGAACAACAGCTATGATTTTATGGGAAGCATTACAAGAAGGCTTATTAATTCCCACTACCACAATCTATAAATTTTTTACACAATCGGATAGTGAAGAATTTTTGCCAGCCTCAGCCAATCCGACTTATCGGTTTTTACACGATCGGGTTCAAGAAGCTGCCTATTTGTTGATTCCAGAGGAACAGAAACAACTGACTCATCTTGCCATTGGACAACTGCTTTTACAAAATACTGACAAAGCGCAACAAAATGAACGGATTTTTGAGATTGTCAATCAGTTAAATTATGGCATTTCACTTCTTTCCTCACTCGCTCAGTGTGAGCAGTATGCTCAATTAAATCTGAGGGCAGGTCGCAAAGCCAAAGAATCAACTGCCTATAGCGCAGCACAGAATTACCTCGCTCAGGGAATACAGCTATTAAGGGCAAGTGATTGGGATGTTAATCCTAATCTGAGGCAAAGCTTGTACGAGGAAGCGGCAGAAGTCGCATTGCTCAATTGTGATTTTGAGCAGATGGAATCTCTGATTCAGGTTGTGTTACAACAAACTACTACCTTACTCGGACAGGTGAAAGTATATGAGGTCAAACTCCAAGCATATAAGGTACAAAATCAACAGCTTCAGGCGATTACGGTTGGTCGAGAAATCCTTCAGAAATTGGGGGTAAGTTTTCCTGAGTCCGTCACCCCTTTAGAAATTCAACAGTACGTCGAAAATACACTGGCATCTTTACCGAGTTGTGCGATCGAAGAGTTAGTAAACTTCCCAGTCATGCAAGATGAGAATGCTTTAGCTGCTTTACGAATTATGACTAGCCTGGTTCCGTCCGTTCATCAGGTGGCTCCTCACCTTTTTCCAATTATTGCCTGTGAAGAGGTCAATTTATCGCTTAAATACGGTAATTCACCTTTTTCTGCACCGGGATACGCAGATTTTGGGATTATTGTCAGCAGTGTGTTGAATAAGCTAGAAGAAGGGTATCAATTTGGACAGCTAGCACTTAAAATCATGGAGAAATTTTCTGACAGATCGGTTCAGAGCATGACTCAGTTTAAGGTTGCTGCCTTTAATCAATCGAATCGAGAAAGCATTCAAAAAGCGATTAATTTATTGAAGGAGTCCTATAAAGTTGGATTAGAAACAGGAGATTCAGTTCACTCACTTGTTTCCACTTCGTTTAGGTTAATGTACACCTATTTAAGTGGTGCAGAGGGGCTAGAAACATTACTAGAAGAACTTGCTATTTATCAAGCAAAGTTTGCAACAAGTCAACATTTTTTAAGTTGGGCACATATCCTGCGTTATTCTATCAAAAACCTTACTGAGTTTAGCGAAACTCCAAGCTGTCTTGGTAGTGATGCTAGCGATGAAGCGGAGTACGTATCAAGACTATGTAAAGAAAATGATGAAGTAGCCCTCCATCTATTTTATCTATGTAAGTTGATGTTGAGCTTCTTGTTTAGAGATATTGCTGTTGCAATTCAGGATGCAGATGAAGGCGAAAAATATCTTAAAGCTGGTATGGGAATGCCTTCTGCACCAGTTTATTATTACTATGATTCATTAGCTCGTCTCACACTTTATCCAACGGTCGATGCTTCGCAGCAAGTAAAACTTCTCTCTCAAGTTGAAACTAACCAAGCAAAAGTAGGCATCTATGTCAGTGCTGCACCAATCAATTATCAACACAAGTATTTTCTGGTAGAAGCACTACGGTGCAGCATTTTAGGTAACAGAGCAGAAGCGATCGATATGTACGATCGCGCGATCGTTGGAGCTAAAGCCAATGGCTACATCCAAGAAGAGGCTTTAGCCAATGAACTAGCCGCCAAATTTTATCTCGACTGGGGCAAAGAAAAAGTAGCTCAAGCCTACATGATTGAAGCCTACTACTGCTATGCTCGCTGGGGAGCCAAAGCCAAAGTTGCAGACCTAGAACGTCGCTACGGGCAACTGCTGGCTGCTATCCTCGGGCAAGCTAACTCTGCCCTCTCGGTCAACGAAACCGTCTTTGCTGTAGGAACCGTCACCTCTACCACTTCCTCCTCCACTGTCTCCAATTCCCTCGACCTCTGTGCCATCCTCAAAGCTTCTCATGCTATTTCAGGTGAAATCGAACTGTCCAAACTACTTTCATCGTTGCTTGAGATCGTCATCGAAAATGCGGGGGCTGATAAATGCGTGTTAATGCTCTTGCGAGACGATCGCCTGCTCATTAAAGGGTCAATTACCCTGGGGTCAGAGCCAGTCGTGTTGCAGCGCCTTCTGGTTGAAGAGAGTCAGGAAATTCCCCACAGACTAATTTACAAAGTCAAGCACAACAGGCAGACTGTTGTGCTGCTGGATGCGACAGCCGAGCCGACCTTAATAAATGACCCGTATATCATGCGTCAGCAGCCGAAGAGTATTTTGTGCAGCCCGATTTTGCATCAAGGGAAGTTGCGGGGCATTTTATATCTAGAAAATAATTTAGTAACGGGGGCGTTCACGAGCGATCGCATCGAACTGCTCAATTTACTCTGCGCTCAAGCGGCAATTTCTATAGAAAATGCCCGACTTTATGAGCGATCGCAAACCTATGCCCAACAGCTAGAACAAGCCTTACAAAACTTGCAGCAAACCCAATTGCAAATGATTCAAAGCGAAAAAATGTCGGCATTGGGAAACTTAGTTGCTGGCGTTGCTCATGAAATTAATAACCCCGTCGGCTTCCTAACTGGCAATTTGAATGAAGCCAAACGCACAGTTCAAGACTTAACAGAACATCTAGCTTTGTATCGCACCCAAGCATCTCCTGCCAACATTGCCTACCATGCGGTCGAGATTGATTTAGACTATATCATCGAAGATTTGCCCAAAATGATTGACTCGATGCAATTGGGCTGCGATCGCATCAAAGGTATCAGCACTTCACTCCGCACGTTTTCTAGAGCTGACAAAGACTACAAAGCGCCCTTCAACATCCACTCTGGACTCGACAGCACAATCTTAATTCTCAAATATCGATTGAAAGCCAACGAGCGGCGACCCGCAATCGTTGTAGTGAAAGACTACGGCAATATTCCCGATATCGAATGCTTCCCCGGACAGCTTAACCAGGTGTTTATGAACATTTTTGCCAATGCGATCGATGCACTGGAAGAATCAAATACAAATCGCAGCTTTGCAGAGATCGAGGCTAATCCCAACCGCATTACCATTCAAACCTCCTTAGTAGATAACGGCGTAAAAATTAGTATTGCTGATAATGGTCGGGGGATGAATGAAGAAATTAAAGCCAAAATATTTGACCATTTATTTACGACAAAAGCAGTCGGGAAAGGGACTGGTTTGGGATTGGCGATCGCGCGTCAAATCGTCGTCGAAAAACATAGCGGTTCCCTTCACGTCAACTCTATAATGGGAACAGAAACTGAATTTATCGTCACCTTACCCACTCACACCTAACAAAAAAGTTAATTTTCTGCCAGCATTCAGACTCATTTAACAACCACTCGCTCATCAATTATCAAACAACAATAACCATGAATAACTTTGACAAAAATAGCGACAATCCTACAAATGTTCAAATTCCCAACTATCAAATTATCTCCACAGTTTATTCAGGAAGTCGCACCTTGGTATATCGGGCTATCCGTACTTGTGACCAATTACCTGTGGTCATCAAACTCCTGAAAAACGACTATCCCACCTTTAGCGAACTCGTGCAGTTTCGCAATCAATACACCATTACCAAAAACCTTAATTCACCTAGTATCGTCCAAACCTACAGCCTGGAACCCTATGAAAATGGCTATGCGCTGGTAATGGAAGACTTTGGCGGGATTTCTCTTCAGGAATGGGCGATTAAAGGGAAGAACGCACTATCTTTGAGAGAGTTTTTGTCAATCGCGATCGCCCTCTGCAATACCTTAGAAATATTGTATCGCGAGCGCATCATTCACAAAGACATTAAACCCAGCAATATCTTAATTAATCCTGAAACAAAACAAGTCAAATTAATCGACTTCAGCATTGCATCCTTGTTACCGCGAGAAACCCAAACACTAATCAATCCCAATGTCTTAGAAGGAACACTAGCTTATATTTCCCCAGAACAAACAGGCCGAATGAATCGGGGGATTGACTATCGGACTGATTTTTATTCTTTAGGTGTCACTTTCTACGAATTACTGACAGAAAAATTGCCTTTTGAATCCAACGATCCAATGGAGTTAGTACATTCTCATATTGCCAAAGCCTCGCCCTTAGTGCATGAAATTAATTCCGAAATTCCCTCTGTACTATCAGAAATAGTCACAAAACTGATGGCAAAAAATGCAGAATCAAGATATCAGAGTGCGTTGGGTATCAAGTTTGATTTAGAAAATTGTTTAACTCAGTTACAAGTTACGGGTTCGATTGAAAGCTTTGAGATTGCACAGAGAGATGTATGCGATCGCTTCATTATTCCCGACAAACTATACGGACGAGAAGCCGAGGTATCAACTCTACTCCAAGCCTTTGAGCGAGTCAGTCAAGGAGCCACTGAAATGATGCTAGTCGCTGGTTTTTCGGGGATTGGAAAAACAGCAGTTGTCAACGAAGTGCATAAACCAATTGTTCGCCAACGCGGTTATTTTATCAAAGGAAAATTTGACCAATTTCAACGGAATATTCCCTTCAGTGCTTTTGTGCAAGCGTTCCGAGATTTAATGGGACAATTGTTAACCGAAAGCGATCCACAAATCCAGCACTGGAAAAACCAAATATTATCAGCAGTTGGAGAAAATGGTCAAGTAATTATTGAAGTCATCCCCGAACTAGAAACAATTATTGGTCAACAACCATCCGCACCAGAATTATCAGGAACAGCCGCCCAAAATCGCTTTAATTTATTGTTTCAAAAATTCACCCAAGTCTTTACCAGTGCTGAACATCCATTGGTGATGTTCTTAGATGATTTGCAATGGGCAGATTCAGCATCGCTGAAGTTAATGCAATTATTAATGGGTGATACAAGTCATCTTTTATTAATTGGTGCCTACCGCGATAACGAAGTCAATCCCGCACATCCATTAATGTTGACTTTGAGTGAGATTCAAAAAACACTCTTCACAATTAATACGATTACTTTAGCACCACTGAGTCAAGTCACAGTGACTCAATTAGTTGCTGATACCCTGAAATGCAGAAAAAATTTAGCTTTGCCTCTTTCTCAATTGGTATTTCAGAAAACCAAAGGAAATCCCTTTTTTGCTACACAGTTTCTCAAGGTATTACATCAAGAGCAACTGATTCAGTTCACCCCCCCAGCCCCCCCTTATCAAGGGGGGGCTACGGGGGGGTGGCAATGTGACATTGCACAAGTTAAGCAGCAAGCAGTTACGGATGATATTGTGGCTTTTATGGCATTGCAATTAGGAAAAATGCCTCCCTCAACTCAACAGGTATTGCAGTTAGCAGCTTGTATTGGGAATCAGTTTGATTTAGTAACTTTGGCAATTGTTTCGGAACACTCAGAGGTAGAAACGGCTTCTAATTTGTGGAGAGCACTGCAAGAAGGATTGATTTTACCAATTAGTAGTTCTTATAAATTTTATCATGGGGAAGAGCAGCAAGAATCGGCAGTGGAAAGTGAGAATAGCTCTAAACAAATAGCTAAATATAGCTTTTTACACGATCGCGTCCAACAAGCCGCCTATTCCCTAATTCCCGATCGCCAGAAAGCTTCAATCCATCTGAATATAGGTCAACTGCTGCTCGCTCGCACATCAGATATAGAACAGACCAACAAACTATTTGATATCGTCAATCACCTGAACAGGGGATTGAAATTGGTCCTTGAGCCCGCAGAACGAGAGAAAATTGCCCAGTTAAACGGACTCGCCGCCAAAAGAGCCAGGTCTGCAACCGCATATCAGTCTGCTATGACCTACGCAACTACGGGAATCACGCTGCTAAAGCCCGATTGTTGGCAAAGTCAGTATGAATTGGCTCTAATGTTGCATGAATTGGCGGCTGAAAATGCCTTTCTTGCTGGAGAACTCGAGCAAATGGAACATTGGGCCGAGATAGTGTTGCAAGAAGCGAAAACACTACTCGATCGGGTGAAAATCTACGAGATAGAGATTCAAAACCATATATTCCAGCATCAATTCTTGGATGCGCTCGCCTTGGCGAAACAAGTGCTAAGTCAATTGGGTATTCAATTACCCGATTGTCCTACTCAGGAAGATATCCAGCAGGGATTTCAGTATACGGTGAACCTGTTGGCAGGTAGACCGATCGAGGAGTTATTAAACCTGCCCCCCATGACGGCATCTGAACCCCTGGCAGCGATGAGAATTGCCGCCAGCGCTGCACCAGGCATTTATAATACAAATCCTTTGTTATATCCATTACTGATTTTTTCGCAGGTAAATGCCTCGATTCAACATGGCAACGCACCGTTCTCTGCCTTCTTTTATGTCAGCTATGGCCTGCTCTTGAATGGCATTTTAGAAGACATGGAAGCGGCAGAGCGGGCTGGCAAGCTAGCGTTAGCGGTAATCGAAAAACTCAATGCCAAGGAGGTTGAATGTAGAATCCGCGTCATATTGGGGGCATTTGTTCTGCATGGAACTACTCATTTGCAAATGTCAGTGCCAGTTCTACGGGAAAGCTACCAAATTGGATTAGATACCGGAGATTTGGAATTTGCGGGTTATGGCGCATTTCATAGCTGCAAAATTGCCTACTTCAGCAGTCAGGAACTCTTAACGCTGGAGCGAGATATCCACGTCTACAGTCAGATGCCGAAGAATCTCAAGCAGGTTCAGACGTTTAACTGCTTTCAAATACTCAGACAGGCGGTTTTAAAACTGTTGGGCAATGCTCACAATTCCCAGCTTTTGGTGGGCGATCTGTTCGACGAGGCGCAGTTCCTACCCCAGTTGTTGGCAGCCAACGATCTGATGGGGCTTCATTTCTTCTATCTGCATAAACTGATTCTTGGCTACCTGTTTGGTGAAACGGCGCAATCCCTGTCAGAGATTGCGACTGAGGGCAGACAGTATTTAGCAGCAGGGGCAGGTATTGTTACGGTGCCAATCTTTTACTTCTATGATTCTCTTGCTGCTTTAACTGGAGATTGTAGTGGGGATTCTGATTTGACCGATCGCTTGCAACGGGTAGCAGAAAATCAGACAAAGTTGCACAAGCGAGCGCACCATGCACCGATGAACTACTTGCACAAGTGGCATTTAGTGGAGGCAGAAAAATGTCGAGTGTTAGGTGAAAAAGCCTCAGCGATGGACTTGTACGATCGCGCCATTTCAGGAGCCAAAGAAAACGGTTATATCCAAGAAGAAGCACTTGCTAACGAACTGGCGGCAAAGTTCTACCTCGACTGGGGCAAAGAGCGCATTGCCCAAGAATACATCACCCAAGCCTACTACGGCTATGCTCGCTGGGGTGCTAAAGCTAAAGTTGCCGACTTGGAAAGGCGCTATCGGCAACTGCTGGCTCCCATATTACAGCAAACCCGTTCTCCCCTCTCCACTAATGAAACCATCTTCGCCTTGGGGAGTCTCACTTCCACAATTGGAGCAACTTGTAGCAGTAGCAGTGTCTCTGTCGCTTTAGATTTAACTGCAATTCTCAAAGCTTCTCAAACTATTTCAGGTGAAATCGAATTTGAAAAACTGCTTTCATCGTTACTTTCGATCCTCATCGAAAATGCGGGAGCCAATAAATGCGTGTTAATGCTGTTGCGAGACCAACGCTTGCTGATCGAAGGGTCAATTATTGCGGGGTTGGAACCAGTTGTGTTGCAACACCTTCCGATTGAAGAGTGCCAAGACATTCCCCACAGACTAATTTACAAAGTCAAGCACGAGCGGCGAACTGCTGTGCTGATTGATGCTAGTGCCGATCCGACTTTCGCTAACGATCCGTATATCATTCGTCAGCAGCCCAAAAGTATCTTGTGCAGCCCGATTTTACATCAAGGGAAGTTGCTGGGGGTGTTGTACCTAGAAAACAATTTAGCAAAAGGCGCGTTCACAAGCGATCGCGTCGAACTCCTCAATCTGTTATGCACTCAAGCCGCAATTTCCCTGGAAAATGCTCGTCTCTATCAGGAAGCCCAACAAATGCTGGCAGAACTGAGTGCCAGCAAAGCCCGCTTTCAGAAGCTGGCGGATAATGTGCCTGGGATGATTTTCCAGATCCGTCTGGATCTCGATGGTTCTGTTTCAATTCCCTACGTTAGTCCAGGCTGCGCCGATCTATATGAAGTACCACCTGAAGAGTTCTTGACAGGAATCAGAGACATTCGGATGCTGGAGTATCCCGACGATCGCCCAGCCATGACCCAGGCGTTCGTCCATTCTGCCCAGACTCTCATGCCATTTGAGCAGCAATGGCGTATTATTACGACCTCTGGCACTGTGAAATGGGTGCAGGCGGCATCACGACCAGAACGGCAAGCCGACGGTTCGATTATCTGGGATGGCATGATGATCGATATTAGCGATCGCACGCTTGCAGAGAAATCTCTCAGACTCACTCAGTTTGCCATCGATCGTTCCAGCGTGCCGGTCTGGTGGGTTAAACCGAGTGGACAGATTTCTTATGTTAATGATGCCGCCTGCCGCGATCTCGGCTATTCCCGAATCGAGATTTTGCAAAAACACGTTTGGGACTTCAACCCCGATCTTTCGTCAGAAGCTTGGAAAAAGCATTGGCAGGAGGTTAAAGAGCAGGGTTCCTGTGTCTTTGAAACTTACAATTTCAACAAATCAGGGCATTGCTATCCGGTAGAAGTAACAGTTAACTACCTTGAACTCGACGGCGAAGAGTACAACTGTACGTTTGTGAAAAATATTAGCGATCGCAAACTTGCAGAAGCACAACTCCGAGCATCTCAACAACGACTCCAGCTATTGGTTCAACAAACTCCACTAGCAGTGATAGAGTGGGATACCAATTTTCAGGTTACTGACTGGAACCTAGCAGCAGAAAGAATCTTTGGCTACACCAAGCAGGAAGCTTTGGGGCGTAAATTTACATTCATTATTCCTCAAAGCATTCAAGCAGAAATGGAGCTAGTTAGCATCGATATCATATCGCAGCAGGGCGGTAATTACAGTATCAATGAAAATGTTATCAAGGATGGCAAAACTATTATTTGTGCTTGGTATAACAATCCGCTTGTGAATGCCAAGGGCGAGTTAATTGGAGTTGTTTCCTTGGCAGATGATATTACCGATCGCCAACTAGCCGAAGCGGTCATCATTCAAAAATCTCAAGAATTAGAGCAAGCCTTATATGACTTGCAGCAAACCCAATTGCAAATGATTCAAAGTGAAAAAATGTCAGCATTGGGTAACTTAGTTGCTGGTGTCGCTCACGAAATCAATAACCCCGTTGGCTTCCTAACTGGCAATTTGAGTGAAGCCAAATCCACAGTTCAAGACTTAGTGGAGCATCTCAATCTCTATCGCGAGCGCGCACCAGAAACAAAGATTGCAGACCATGCCGAAGATATCGATTTAGATTATATCATCGAAGACTTGCCCAAAATGATTGATTCGATGCAATTGGGCTGCGATCGCATCAAAGGTATCAGCACTTCACTCCGCACGTTTTCTAGAGCTGACAAAGACTACAAAGTTGCTTTTAACATCCACGAGGGCATCGATAGCACGACCTTAATTCTCAAATATCGATTGAAAGCCAACGATGAGCGGCCTGCTATTGAAGTAGTGAAAAATTACGGCAATATTCCGGCGATCGAATGCTTCCCCGGACAGCTTAACCAGGTGTTTATGAACATTTTCGCCAATGCGATCGATGCGTTGGATGAATCAAATACTGGTCGAAGTTTTTCGGAAATTCAAGCAAATCCCAACCGCATTACAATTACAACTTCACTAGAAGATAACCAGGTGAAAGTTACCATTACTGATAATGGTATGGGGATGAGTGAATCAGTCAAAGAGAAAATCTTCGATCATTTGTTTACGACGAAAGCGGTAGGGAAAGGAACGGGATTAGGATTGGCGATAGCTCGTCAAATTATCGTCGAAAAACATGGCGGTTCCCTGAACGTCAACTCTATAATGGGAAAAGGAACAGAATTTATCATCACCTTCCCAACTAAATCCGAACAAACAAGTTAATTTTATGCCAGCATTCAGACTCATTTAACAACCACTAACTCATCAATTATCAAACAACAATAGCCATGAATAACTTTGACAAAAATAGCGACACTCCTACAAATGTTCAAATTCCCAACTATCAAATTATCTCCACAGTTTATTCAGGAAGTCGCACCTTGGTATATCGGGCTATCCGTACATCAGACCAATTACCTGTGGTCATCAAACTCCTGAAAAATGACTATCCCACCTTTAGCGAACTCGTGCAGTTTCGCAATCAATACACCATTACCAAAAACCTTAATTCACCTAGTATCGTCCAAACCTACAGCCTGGAACCCTATGAAAATGGCTATGCGCTGGTAATGGAAGACTTTGGCGGGATTTCTCTTCAGGAATGGGCGATTAAAGGGAAAAACGCACTATCTTTGAGGGAATTTTTAGAAATCGCGATCGCACTGTGCAATACCTTAGATATATTGTACCGCGAGCGCATCATTCACAAAGACATTAAACCCAGCAATATCTTAATTAATCCTGAAACCAAACAAGTCAAATTAATCGATTTTAGTATTGCATCTTTGCTACCGCGAGAAACCCAAACACTAATCAATCCCAATGTCTTAGAAGGCACTCTAGCTTATATTTCCCCAGAACAAACTGGTCGGATGAATCGGGGGATTGACTATCGGACTGATTTTTATTCTTTAGGCGTGACTTTCTACGAATTACTGACAGTCAAATTGCCTTTTGAATCCAATGACCCAATGGAGTTAGTACATTCTCATATTGCCAAAGCCTCGCCTTTAGTACATGAAATTAATTCTCAAATTCCCTTTGTACTATCACAAATAGTCACCAAACTGATGGCAAAAAATGCCGAATCCAGATATCAGAGCGCGTTGGGAATCAAGTTTGATTTAGAAAATTGTTTAACTCAGTTACAAGTTACGGGTTCAATTGAGAGCTTTGAAATTGCACAGAGGGATGTATGCGATCGCTTGATTATTCCCGACAAACTATATGGACGAGAAGCCGAGGTATCAACTCTACTCCAAGCCTTTGAGCGAGTCAGTCAAGGAGCCACAGAAATGATGCTAGTCGCTGGTTTTTCTGGAATTGGAAAAACAGCAGTTGTCAACGAAGTGCATAAACCTATTGTTCGCCAGCGCGGTTATTTTATCAAAGGCAAATTTGACCAATTTCAACGGAATATTCCCTTCAGCGCTTTTGTGCAAGCGTTCCGAGATTTAATGGGACAATTGTTAACCGAAAGCGATCCACAAATCCACCAATGGAAAAACCAAATATTATCAGCAGTTGGAGAAAATGGTCAAGTAATTATTGAAGTCATCCCCGAACTAGAAACAATTATTGGTCAACAACCATCCGCACCAGAATTATCAGGAACAGCCGCCCAAAATCGCTTTAATTTATTGTTTCAAAAATTCACCCAAGTCTTTACCAGTGCTGAACATCCATTGGTGATGTTCTTAGATGATTTGCAATGGGCAGATTCAGCATCGCTGAAGTTAATGCAATTATTAATGGGTGATACAAGTCATCTTTTATTAATTGGTGCCTACCGCGATAACGAAGTCAATCCCGCACATCCATTAATGTTGACTTTGAGTGAGATTCAAAAAACACTCTTCACAATTAATACGATTACTTTAGCACCACTGAGTCAAAACCAAGTGAATCAGTTAGTTGCTGATACACTGAAATGTACAGAAAGTGTGGCAGGGACTCTTTCTCAATTAGTCGATCAAAAAACTCAAGGAAATCCGTTTTTTGCTACACAGTTTCTCAAAGCATTGCATCAAGAAAAATTCATTAAATTTGATTGGGAGTTAGGATGTTGGCAATGTGACATTGCAGAGGTAAGTCAGCAAGCGGTTACAGATGACGTTGTAGCTTTTATGGGTTTTCAACTGCGAAAACTACCGCCATTAACTCAAAATATATTGCAGTTGGCTGCTTGTATTGGCAACCAGTTTGATTTAGCAACTTTGGCAATTGTTTCAGAAAAATCTGAAGTTGAGACGGCTGCTGATTTGTGGAAAGCATTACAAGAAGGGTTGATTTTACCTATTGGTAATGTTTATAAATTTTATGTTGGCCAAGAAAGTCAAGCAGTTGCTCAAGAAAATCAACAGACTGTTACATACAAATTTTTACACGATCGCGTCCAACAAGCTGCTTATTCACTGATTCCAGATGAGCAAAAGAAAACAACTCCTCATCGGATTGGTCAACAGTTACTAAAGAACACATCTGAGAGTGAACAAGAAGAACGAATTTTTGAGATTGTTAATCAGCTCAATGTCGCTGTCGAATTAATTGAACAGCCAACAGCACGAGAGGAATTAGCAAAGTTAAATTTAATCGCTGGGCGCAAAGCTAAACATTCCACTGCTTATAGTGCGGCAGTTAAATACTTTGCAGTTGGGCGCGATCTATTAGCAGGCGATCGCTGGCAAATTCAGTATAACCTGACACTAGCATTGTATGTAGAAGCAACGGAGGCAGCCTATCTCAATACCGATATAGATGAAATGGAAGCCCTTATAGAAGTGGTACTGCAACAGGCAAAAACAGCATTAGAGACAGTCAAAGTTTATGCTGTAAGAATTAGTGCGTACACTTCACAGGGTCAGCTACTCGCAGCCATCAACACTGGATTGACAATATTAAATAAATTTGAGATCGATCTGCCTGAATCAGCGGATTTAGAAGATGTTGCACGGGTGCGTCAAGAAACACAAGCTCTTCTAGGTAGCAAGAAACCTGGAGAGCTGCTAAATCTGCCAGAGATGACGAACCCTCAAATTTTGGCAGTGATGCAAATTCTCAATGAAATATCTGTCCCTGCTTATTTGACAAAACCAAATCTCAATTCATTGATAATCATGACGCAGATGAATCTATCAATGATTTATGGAAATGCACCTATTTCTGCATTAAGCTACTCTACCTACGGATTATTTCTTTGTGCTGTTGCTGGCGATATTGAGCAAGGCTATGAATTTGGTCAATTGGGTTTGAATTTATTATCTAAATTAAAAGAAAAAACAATTGAAGCCCGAGTGTTATTTGTTACCTCTACTTTTGTACTTCATTGGAAAGTTCATGTCAGAGAAACCTTAAAGCTGCTGCAAAATGCTTACTCCAGTGGTTGGGAAAGTGGAAATTTAATGGCCTTGGGCTACGCAGCTTATGCTTACGGCTTCCATGCCTATTTCATGGGTTGTGAGTTATCCGAGCTAGAACAAGAAATGACAGCCTATAGCAAGGCATTGTCACAGATTAATCAGCAAACACAGCTCAACTACAATGAACTTTATCGACAGTCAATTTTGAACTTACTAGGTCAAACGGCAAGTCCATTTGTGTTGATTGGTGAAGCAGATAAAGAACAGGAACTTTTAGCACGATATCAGCAGAAAGATGACAAAACAGGATTATGGCATTTCTTTTTGAATAAGTTAATTCTGTGTTATTTGTTTCAAGAATTTAAGCTAGCGCTTGAATATATCGAACGCGCAAAACATTATTTATCTGGCGGAAAAGGAATGTTTAATATTCCTGTGTTCTATTTTTATGCTTCTCTCACTGGGTTAAGTATTTTGCCTAACCATCCTAAAGCTGAGCAAGAAAATATCTTGCAACAAGTAGCAGCCAATCAGAAAAATCTGCAGAAATGGACAAGTCATAACCCAACGAATCATCTACACAAATTTTATCTAGTGGAGGCAGAACGACATCGAGTTCTTGGTGAATATTTAGAAGCAATGAATAATTATGACCTAGCCATTTCTCTTGCTAAAGAAAACAGCTACATCCAAGAAGAAGGACTGAGCAACGAACTCGCAGCCAAATTCTATCTCGACTGGGGTAAACAAAAAGTCGCCCAAGCATATATGCAAGAAGCATATTACTGCTACGCTCGTTGGGGAGCGAAAGCCAAAACCGATTGCTTAGCAAAATACTATCCCAAACTGTTGCAACCCATCCTGCAACAGCAAAGAATTCACCTCAACCCCCTAGAAACTATTGCCTTTCGTGAGACTATCTCATCTACTCATACGAATAGCACTAATAGCACCAATATTTACGATGTTCTAGATTTTACCTCTATCCTTAAAGCCTCTCAAGCTATCTCCTGTTCTCTGGAAATAGATCAACTCATTACCAGTCTCACTCGCATTATCCTAGAAAACTCTGGCGCGAAAAAATCTGCACTAATTCTTCCCCAAGGAGATATTTGGCAAGTTAGGGCAATTACCTTTATTAATCATGGCTCAAATTCTCATATTGAGATACAAACTATTCTTAATTCACAACCACTAGATACTTGTCAAGATCTTCCCACAACCATTATCAATTATGTCAAAAATACCAAACAAACAGTTGCAATAGATAACTTAAAAACAGATATTCCGGGTGTAATTGGGGAATATATGTACCGAACAAAACCCCGGAGTGTATTATGTACCCCGATTATTAATCAAGGACATTTGATAGGTATTATTTACTTAGAAAATAAACTGACTCAAGGAGTTTTTACTAAAGATCGCCTTAGCGTTATTAATCTCCTTTCTTCGCAAGCAGCAATATCTCTAGAAAATGCTCGGCTTTATCAAGAATCTCAAGACAACGCTCAACAGCTACAACAATCACTCAAACAACAGAAAACCTTGTTTAATGTTGTCAACCAGATGCGAAAGTCTTTAGACTTGGATGCTATTTTCTCTACAGTCACCCAAAATATTCGTCGCATTATTAATGCCGATAGGGTGGGAATTTATCAGTTTGATCGAGACATGAATTACGAATATGGTGAATTTATAGCCGAAGATGTACTACCAGCATTTCCTTCTGCTATAGCATTCAAAATTCAAGATCGTTGCTTTGGTGAAAACTATGCAAACCTTTATAAACAAGGACGCATTTGTACAATAACTGATTTACAAACAGAGGAAATGTTAGATTGTCATCGGGCAATTTTAGCGCAATTCCATGTGAGAGCCTCGTTAATTGTGCCAATTATGCAAGATGATGAACTTTGGGGATTGCTCTGCATTCACCAATGCGATCGCCCTCGTCACTGGCAACCGTCTGAGATTCAATTTGCCCAGCAAATTGCTGCACAAATGGGAGTTGCACTCAAGCAGATAGATCTATTAACTAAAACTCAAAAACAGGCAACCCAACTTGAACAAACACTTCAGCATCTCCAGCAAACCCAACTTCAGTTAGTTCAAAGTGAGAAAATGTCTGCTTTAGGTAATTTAGTTGCCGGGGTAGGACATGAAATGAATAATCCTTTGGGCTTTATTGCGGCTAGTCTCCAACAAGTTAAACCCACTATAGCAGATGTTATTGCCCACTTAAAACTATATCAAGCAAGTCAGCAAAATCTGAGTGATGAAATTAAAGACCACGCTGAAGAAATTGAATTGGATTATAGCTTAGAAGATTTGCCTAAGATAATTAATTCTATGACAATGGCGTGCGATCGCCTCTGCAAAATCAGCACTTCACTCCGCACTTTCTCCCGTGCTGATAAAGATTACAAAGTGCTATTTAATATTCACGACGGTATTGATAGTACGATTTTAATTTTGACACACCGCCTCAAAGCTAACAAACAATATCCCGCCATTGAAGTTGTTACCAACTACGGTAATTTACCTTCAGTAGAGTGTTTACCTGGGCAATTAAATCAGGTATTTATGAATATCCTGGCAAATGCGATTGATGCTTTAGATGAATCGAATATTGGGCGAAGTTTGGCAGAAATTCAAGCAAATCCAAACCGCATTACAATTACTACTTCAAGAGAAAATCATCAGGTCAAAATTGTCATTGCTGATAATGGCCAGGGGATGAATGAATCTGTCAAACAAAAAATATTTGACCATTTGTTTACTACGAAAGTTGTCGGTAAAGGTACGGGATTGGGATTGGCGATCGCACGTCAAATTATCGTCGAAAAACATGGCGGTTCGCTGAACGTCAACTCTATAATGGGAACTGGAACTGAATTTATCATCACCTTGCCAACTAAATCCGAACAAAAAAGTTAATTTTATGCCAGCATTCAGACTCATTTAACAACCACTGACTCATCAATTATCAAACAGCCACAGTCATGAATAGCTCTAACACAAAGAACAACAATCATCCAACTGTTCAAATTCCCAACTATCAAATTATCGAACCAGTTTATTCAGGAAGTCGCACCTTGGTATATCGGGCTATCCGTACCAAAGATCGACTACCTGTCGTCATCAAAATTCTGAAAAACGACTATCCTACCTTTAGCGAACTGGTACAGTTTCGCAATCAATATACCATTGCTAAAAACCTTTGTCAACCTGAAATCATCAAAACTTATAGTCTCGAACCCTATCGAAATGGCTATGCGTTAGTGATGGAAGACTTTGGGGGTATTTCGCTTCACGAATGGGCGATTAAAGGGAAGAACGCACTATCTTTGAGAGAGTTTTTGTCAATCGCGATCGCACTGTGCAATACCTTAGATATATTGTACCGCGAGCGCATCATTCACAAAGACATTAAACCCAGCAATATCTTAATTAATCCAGAAACCAAACAAGTCAAATTAATCGACTTCAGCATTGCTTCCTTGTTACCGCGAGAAACCCAAACACTAATCAATCCCAATGTGTTAGAAGGAACACTAGCTTATATTTCCCCAGAACAAACCGGCAGAATGAATCGGGGGATAGACTATCGAACAGACTTCTATTCCCTAGGCGTAACTTTCTACGAATTACTCACAAGAGAGTTACCTTTTCAATCAAACAATCCAATGGAATTGGTGCATTGCCATATTGCGAAAGCCTCGCCTTTAGTACATGAAATTAGTGATAAAATTCCCTCTGTACTATCAGAAATAGTCACCAAAATGATGGCAAAAAATGCCGAAGAAAGATATCAGAGTGCGTTGGGTATAAAGTTTGATTTAGAAAATTGTTTAACTCAGTTACAAGTTACGGGTTCGATTGAGAGCTTTGAGATTGCACAGAGGGATGTATGCGATCGCTTCCTCATCCCCGACAAACTCTATGGACGAGAAACCGAGGTAAAAACCCTACTCCAAGCCTTTGAGCGAGTCAGTCTGGGTGCAGCAGAAATGATGTTAGTAGCTGGGTTTTCTGGAATTGGAAAAACAGCAGTTGTCAACGAAGTGCATAAACCAATTGTGCGCCAGCGCGGTTATTTCATTAAAGGCAAATACGATCAATTTCAGCGCAACATTCCCTTCAGTGCTTTTGTGCAAGCGTTCCGAGATTTAATCGGGCAATTGTTAACCGAAAGCGAGGCTCAAATCCAAGAATGGAAAAATAAGATATTATCAGCAGTTGGAGAAAATGGACAAGTCATTATTGAAGTCATTCCCGAACTAGAAACAATTATCGGTCAGCAATCACCCGCACCAGAATTATCAGGAACAGCCGCCCAAAATCGCTTTAATTTATTGTTTCAAAAATTCACCCAAGTCTTTACCAGTGCTGAACATCCATTGGTGATGTTCTTAGATGATTTGCAATGGGCAGATTCAGCATCGCTGAAGTTAATGGAGCTATTAATGGCTGATACAAGTTATCTTTTATTAATTGGTGCCTACCGCGATAACGAAGTTAATCCAGCACATCCATTAATCTTGACCTTGAGTGAGATTCAAAAAAACCAAGCAACGATTAACACGATTACTTTAGCGCCATTGAGTCAAGTCAAAGTAAATCAATTAGTGGCTGACACACTGAAATGTCCAGAAACTTTGGCATTACCTCTTTCTCAATTAATCTCTCAAAAAACTCAAGGAAATCCGTTTTTCGCTACCCAGTTTCTCAAAGCATTACATCAAGATCGACTGATTCAATTCACGCCCCCAACCCCCCCTTACCAAGGGGGGGCTACAGGGGGGTGGCAATGTGACATTGCACAAGTGAATCAGCAAGCAGTTACAGATGACGTTGTGGCATTTATGGGTTTTCAATTGCGAAAACTACCGCTATCAACTCAACAGATATTGCAGTTAGCAGCTTGTATTGGCAATCAGTTTGATTTAGCAACTTTGGCAATTGTTGCAGAAAAATCAGAAATTGAAACGTCGGCGGATTTATGGAAAGCATTACAAGAAGGGTTGATTTTGCCGCTGAGCGATGTTTATAAGTTTTATCAGGGAGAAGAAAATGAGAGATTGGTAGTGTCAAATGAAAATACTACTAAACAAATAGCCAAATATAGATTTTTACATGACCGAGTACAGCAAGCAGCTTATTCCCTGATTCCCGATGAACAGAAAACAGCAACTCATCTCAAAATTGGCAGGTTACTTCAACAAAAATTATCCAAGTTAGAGCAAGAAGAAAAACTGTTTGATATTGTTGGACATTTAAACCAAGGAATTGAGTTAATTACTCAACCGCAACAACGAGAAGTCTTAGCTCAACTTAACTTAAAAGCGGGACAGAAAGCCAGAAATTCTACAGCATATAATGCGGCAAGAGTTTATTTGCAAACAGGGATTGACATACTGACAGCCAACTGCTGGCAAGATCAATATGAATTGACTCTGAACCTCTATATTGCTGCTACCGAAGCCGCTTATTTGAATGCCGATCTTGACAGCATGGAACAGATGGCAGCACTGGTGTTACAAGAAGCTCAAACAATTTTAGACAAAGTTAAAATTTACGAAATTCAAATCATGGCACTGACTGCCCAGAGTCAGATGTTAGAAGCTATTGCAGTGGCCAGAGATGCCTTGGGGCAATTAGGAGTTGAATTCCCGATTGCACCTGATGAAGCCAAAATTAGCCAAGTGCTACAGACCCTTGCAGGCCAACTAAGCAATAGACGGATTGAAGAACTAATCGATCTCCCGATCGTGAGCGATCCTCAGACTCAGGCCGCCATGCAAATGTTAGGAATGTTATTTGCACCTATTATCCAGGGAATGCCGGGATTACTGCCTATACTGAGCGCGACGATGGTGAGTTTATCCCTCCAGTTTGGGAATTCGCCTGCATCAACAGTGGGGTATGTGATTTATGGTCTGGTACTGTGCGGTTTTTTGGGAGAAGTGGAAACAGGCTATCGCTTTGGGCGATTGGCACTGAATTTGATTGACCGATTGAATGTGCGGGAATTCAAGAGCAAGGTTCTAGTTCTATTTGGGTCTTTTATCCAACATCGTCAGGAAGCTGTGAGGGCAACGATGCTGACGGGTAAAGATGGCTATGCGACTGGTATAGAAACTGGCGATTTTTTCAACGCTGGCTATAACATCGGCATTTACTTAAATGCCAAACTTTTTGGTGGGGTAGAACTAGACACTTGGGAACCTGAGATTGCAGTTTACAGGGGCGTTCTGGCAGAGGTAAAGCAATATTCTGCAAAGACTTATTTGGATATGAAACAGCAGGCGATACAGAACTTGAGGGAAACTCATATTCTGTCGGATTGCTTAATTGGTGATGCCTACGATGAAAGGGTGAGGATTCCTAAGCACCATCAGGACAACGATCTAACAGCGATCGCTCTTGCTTACTTCTACAAATTTTTCCTGGCCTACTTTTTTGGCAATTACACGGCTGCCCTAGACCATAGCGCTCAAGTCAAACAGCATTTAATGGCAATATCAGGCTTGATTTTTATTCCCTTTTTCCATTTCTATACAGCTCTGACGCATTTGGCACTCTTCCCCACGCAGCCAGAAATTGAGCAAGCCGAATTTCTCGCCTTGGTGGAAACCCATCAAACCACTTTGCATCAATGGGCGCAGAATGCTCCCATGAATCATCAGCATAAATGGTATTTAGTTGAGGCAGAAAAGTATCGGGTTTTAGGTAATAAAGCCGAAGCAATTGAACATTACGATCGCGCCATTTCAGGAGCCAAAGCCAACGAATACATCCAAGAAGAAGCACTAGCCAATGAACTAGCCGCCAAATTTTATCTCGACTGGGGTAAAGTACGCATTGCCCAGGAATACATGACGAACGCCTACTATGGCTATGCTCGTTGGGGCGCTAAAGCCAAAGTCGCCGACTTGGAGCGATGCTATCGGCAACTTCTCGCCCCCATCCTCCAGCAAACCCGTTCTCCCTTCTCCCCTCACGAAACTATCTTCTCATTGGGGAGTAGCTCCACCAGTTCTCACAGTTCCAGCAGTAGCAGCGTCTCTGTAGCTTTAGATTTAGCCGCCATTCTCAAAGCTTCCCAAACTATCTCAGGTGAAATCGAATTTGAAAAACTACTCTCGGCATTGCTGCATATTGTTATCGAAAATGCGGGGGCTGATAAATGCGTCTTCATGCTCTTGCGAGACAATCGCCTGTTGATCGAAGGGTCAATTATCGAGGGTGCGGAGCCAGTCGTGTTGCAGCGCCTTGCCATTGAGGAGAGTCAGGATATTCCCCTGAAGCTGATTTACAAAGTCAAGCACAACAGGCAAACCGCTGTGCTGCTGGATGCGACGGCCGATCCGACTTTAGCCAATGACCCGTATATCATTCGTCAGCAGCCGTATAGTATCTTGTGCAGCCCGATTTTGCATCAGGGCAAGTTGATGGGCATTTTATATCTAGAAAATAATTTAGCAAAAGGCGCTTTCACAAGCGATCGCGTCGAACTGCTCAATTTACTCTGCGCTCAAGCGGCTATTTCTTTGGAAAATGCCCGACTTTATAAACAGTCACAAACCTATTCCCAACAGCTAGAGCACTCGCTCGAAAACTTGAGTGCGAGCAACTCTCGCTTTGAGAAACTTGTAGATCGCGTTCCTGGCGTTGTTTATCAAGCCCGCTCGACTGCCGATGGGGTCAGATATATCACCTACGTCAGTGCCGAGTGTTACGACTTGTTTGAATTTACGCCAGAGCAAGCGATCGCTAATATGCAGTTTCTTATAGAATCGGTCCATCCAGAGGATGCTGCTAGTTACCAACAGTCCGTTACTGACTCGATACAAACCCTAACTGCTTTGGATTGGTCAGGGCGAATTGTGACACCATCGGGAATTCTCAAGTGGATTCACATCGAAACTCGCATCGAACAACAGGCGGATGGAACTTTGATTTGGGATGGATTGGTGTTAGATATTAGCGATCGCAAACGTGCCGAAGCCGCCATCATTCAAAAATCTCAAGAATTAGAGCAAGCCTTACAAAACTTGCAGCAAACCCAACTACAAATGATTCAAAGCGAAAAAATGTCAGCATTGGGAAACTTAGTTGCTGGCGTTGCTCATGAAATTAATAACCCCGTCGGCTTCCTAACTGGCAATATTACCCCTGCCTTAGATTACATTAAGGATTTGTTTGGATTGATCGATCTAGTGCAACAAAAATATCCTCAACTAGAGCCAGAGATTCAAGAGGAAATCGAAACCATTGAGCTGGACTACATCCGGGAAGACTTACCTCGGTTAGTTGAGTCGATGCGAGAAGGTGTGAAGCGGATTCAAGACATTAGCGTGAGTCTGCGGACCTTCTCGCGTGCTGATAGCGATCGCCCGGTTGCCTGCAATATCCACGAGGGCATTGACAGCACGATTATGATCCTCAAACATCGCCTCAA
>NZ_JAUBQD010000050.1:0-56048 GCF_036701085.1 Microcoleus sp. Pol7_A1 | reverse complement strand
ACGTATTAAATTCAAGTCCAGTCACCCTACTTAATATTTTGTTACATACTTATGGATTTTCCCGCCGACCTACTTACCACAGCTTTCGAGACCGCGAGTGCAAGAGTGTCCCTACAATTAATCCGGGTAGGGACACCGCACTGCGGTGTCCTCTATATAATTCCGGTGCAACCGGAAACGATATCAAGTCCTAGATTTTTGATTGTTCCTAACAAGGAATTTAGTCCTGAACTTCTAGAAATTTACCCCCCAAGGTACGGATGTTAAATCGTAAAAATTAACTTGACGCAGCCGCTCTAATTCCTTGAGCCATTCTTGTTCGGCACAGAATTGTTGGTGATATTCTATAGCCTCTTCGCCACTGCTAGCGGCCTTGGCTTTTTCCCACATATTGAGTGCAATCCGGCGCCGCTTCATGCTGATAATTTGCTCGATACAGGCGAGGGCAGATCTAATTACTAGAGGTGCGCGATAAACATTTCTTTCTGAGAACTCGTTTAAGTGAAATAAATGCGAGATTTGATTGAGTTGATTGGGATATTCAATGAAGCTATCTTGCAATTTCAATATTAACTCTGAAGGCGCTACTTGTAAAGACATTTTGTGCAATATTTCTGCATTCACAATCTGATGCCACAAAAATCTGTGGTGAGAAAGGCTAAACTGCACGTCTCTAGCTTCTATTGCTTCTCTGACATCTTGGCGGTGTTCGGGACAGTGCAAATAAATCTGCAATAATTGCGCTTCAGCTTCTTCTAAAAGACTGCGGGCTACGGCAGATAAACTTGATTTTGAGCTTTTGTTTTCGCCGCTTGCACGCTGCTTTTTATATTGTTTTTTCGGCTTCAGTTTGTTTCTTATTAACAGGGGCATTGTCAAAGATTCGTCTTGACTTTGCCGCTTTGCCCAATCGCTGCCTACTTGATTGAGCAAGTTCTCTGCGAGCATTTTGGTGAGTCTATAATCTCCTTTGCTAAGAATTTCGGCGCACTTTTGCAGGTAATGTGCTAGCTGATTGTCGTCAGTGATATTGGTTAATAAATTAATGATTTTTTTGGTGACTTGCTGGGAAGTATCGGCTTGCTTCAAATCTTGATTGACGAGCATTTGTTGAAGTTGCCAGTCGAGCCACAACGGAGCATTTTCTAGCAATTCTAAGTATTGTTCAGGGGAGTATGTTTTGAGGTATTCGTCGGCATCTTTGCCGTCGGGAATGTTGAGCACTCGCAGTTGTACTTCTCCTTGATAAGCGAGTTTTTCTATTTCTCCAATAGCGCGTTCTGCTGCTTGAGTTCCTGCTTTGTCGGCGTCGAAGTTGAGGATAATTTGTTTGGAGTCAGTGTAGCGCAATAACTGTCGCACTTGGTTTAAACTTAAGGCGGTGCCGAGGGAAGCGACGGCGTTGGAGATGCCGGCGGCCTGAAGTGCGATCGCATCAAAGTACCCCTCTACAACCACTGCGCGATCGGCTTTGCTAATGGCTGTTTTCGCCGTATCTAAGGCAAATAAAGTTTTGCCTTTATCGAAGAGTTCTGTTTCGGGAGAATTGAGGTATTTCGGCTGTTCGTCGCCGAGAGCTCTGCCGCCGAAACCGATGACTCTGCCTTGGGTGTCGCGTATGGGAATCATAATCCGATTGCGGAAGCGATCGTAATAACCGCTGCCGCCATTTTTTCGGGGTACAATTAATCCAGCTTGTTCTACTAATTGCGCCGGATAGTTTTTCTGTTCTACTAAATAACTGTAAAGTGCTTCCCAACCTTGGGGCGCATAACCTAATTGAAATTTTTGGATAGTTTCTTCGCTAAGCTTGCGCTCTGATTTGAGATATGCTAAGGGTTCTTCTCCTTGGGTTTGCCGCAAAGCGTGTTCGTAAAACTTGGCTGTTAGTGCTGAGATTTCATAGAGTTGTTCCCGCAGAGAAATTTGCCGCTGCAATTCTTGTCGGTGTTCTGGTTCGACAGTTTTGACGGGGACTTGATAATTTTTAGCTAATTCTAATACTACTTCGCTGAAAGGGCGTTTCTCCAATTCCATGAGAAACTTAAAAGCATTGCCGCCTGCACCGCAGCCGAAACAATAATACATTTGTTTGCCGGGACTGACTGTAAAGCTGGGAGATTTTTCGTCGTGAAATGGACACAAACCTACGAATTCTTTCCCCCGTTTACGCAAGACGACGCGACCGGAAATAACGTCTACTATGTCGGCTCTTTGTTTGACTTCTTCGATTGTTTCTGGATGCAGCCGGGGAACTTGCATAGGGCTATTTTAGGGAAATTGAAAGTATAGCGGAAGGAAGAAGGAAGAAGGAAGAAGGAAGAAGGAAGAAGGAAGAAGGAAGAAGGAAGAAGGAAGAAGGAAGAAAGAAAGAAGAAGACCCTTCTGCTTTGCGATCATCGGGTAAACAGGAGGAAGAAGGAAGAAAAGCCAGGGTTTTAGCAAGTGAGAAAGTGTGAATCGTCTTAAAGATTGCTATATGTTTATTTTGAGCGATCGCACTTTAGTAAAGCACAGAACTGACTTTCTGGACTTGCGCACAAAAACTCTAGCGTTCCGGGTTTTTATACCAGGGCTGATGGCTGTTACCATATTTTTTCGTAAAAAACCCTGTTTTTCCGTAAGGCATAAGTTTATTGTAAGATATTTACACTAACTGTAAGGAGCATCGAAAATAATGCGAATTTTAATGATGGGCGGTACTCGGTTTATCGGGGTTTATCTTACTAAGATTTTAGCAGCACAAGGGCATGAAGTGGTGTTGTTTAACCGCGGCAACAAGCCGGTACCAGTTTCGGGCGTGAAACAGATTCAGGGCGATCGCACAAATGTCGAACAACTAAAAGAAAAGTTATCGACGGTCGAGTTTGACGCTGTTTTTGACAACAACGGTCGCGAACTCAGCGATACAAAGCCTTTAGCTGAAATATTTAAAGGGCGGGTGCAGCACTTTGTTTACATGAGCTCTGCGGGGGTTTATTTGAAGTCGGATCAAATGCCTCATATGGAAGGGGACGCTACCGATCCTAAAAGCCGACATTTGGGTAAATGCGAAACCGAAACTTACTTGGCCGCATCGGGTTTGCCTTGGACTTCTATTCGCCCGACTTACATTTACGGGCCACAAAATTATAACGATTTGGAGGCTTGGTTTTTCGATCGCATTGCGCGCGATCGACCGATTCCGATTCCCGGTAACGGAATGCACTTCACGCAGTTGGGGCACTGTCAGGATTTGGCTAAAGCAATGGCGGCGGTTTTGGGTAACGAAAGGGCGATCGGGCAAATTTACAACGTTTCGGGCGATCGATTTGTTACCTTTGACGGTTTAGCCCGTGCCTGCATTCAAGCGGCAGGCAAATCTCCTGATGCTATTAAGATTGTACACTACGATCCGAAACAATTTGACTTCGGCAAAAAGAAAGCTTTTCCGATGAGATTGCAGCACTTTTTCGCTTCAGTTAATAAAGCTGTCACCGAGCTTAACTGGCAGCCGGAATTTGACTTACTTTCGGGATTGAAAGATTCTTTTCAGAATGATTATGTAGTTTCGGGGCGGGACAAAGCTGAGATAGATTTTTCAGTCGATGATGAAATTTTGAAATCGGTTCA
The DNA here is from genome assembly GCF_036701085.1 of Microcoleus sp. Pol7_A1. Classification (NCBI taxonomy): domain Bacteria; kingdom Bacillati; phylum Cyanobacteriota; class Cyanophyceae; order Oscillatoriales; family Microcoleaceae; genus Microcoleus; species Microcoleus sp. Pol7_A1. The sequence continues at coordinate 52,436 of NZ_JAUBQD010000050.1, read as the reverse complement.
AAGTTAAGTTAGAGTAGGAGCATCCCAACGCCAGCAAAAATCTAGAACCCCACCCTAAGCCTCCCCTTACTAAGGGGAGGGAACAAGAAAGAAAGCAAACAGGCTGTCACAGTAAAGTTTGCACTGCGCATCTTACATCGGAGCAAAAGATAGCTACTTAGAGGTTATAGCAAAACTCAACAACGACAGGTCGGTAATTATTGAAATCCAAGTTCTAAACTGGCAGACATTGGGCAAGCTAGCTTTGTACAATACAGCAACAACTGATGGAACTAAATTAATGATTGAAGAATTGCACAAGGGATTCCCACCTGTAATTTATTTTATTGAAATCCGGACTCCCCAGTTGTTGCTCGACCAATTAAAAAATTTAGATAAGCCATGTTATATTTTTCAAACGCGGAAGATTTGACAGCTTGGTTGGAAGCTAATTCTCCAAAAGACTAGGAAATATTAGGTGAATTTCATGCTTGGAATAACACTCGGCAATCGCTACAGTATTATCCGTCACTTGGGAGGCGGCGGATTTGCTCAAACTTATTTAGCTGAAGATAAGCAGCTACCAGGCAATCACCTCTGCGTCGTCAAGCAGCTTAAACCTCAAGCAACTGATCCCGAAACTCTACAGGTAGCTAGACGTTTATTCGATACCGAAGCACAAGTTTTGTACAAGTTGGGAAATCACGATCGCATTCCCCGACTTTTTGCTTTTTTTGAAGAGAATCAAGAGTTTTATCTAGTTCAAGAATTTATAGAAGGTCACGATTTAAGTCAAGAAATTATACCCCCCCAAAGCCCCCCTTACCAAGGGGGGGCTGGGGCGGGTTCCCCTTACCAAGGGGGGGCTGCGGGAGTCATGCAGGAAGATGCAGTCATTTGTATATTGCAGGAACTTCTCGAAATTTTAGACTTTGTACACCAGCAAAATGTGATTCACCGCGATGTCAATCCCCGCAATATCCTCCGCAGAGATAGAGACGGAAAATTAGTTTTAATTGACTTCGGCGCAGTCAAAGAAATTACTACTCAAATCAGCAATCCTCAGCCCAAGAATAGCTTGAGTGTCAGCATCGGTACTCCCGGTTATATGCCCAGCGAACAAGCTCACGGCAACCCAAAACTCAGCAGCGATATCTATGCCGCAGGTGCGATCGCAATTCAGTTTCTCACTGGCATAAATCCTCACCAAATGCCCAAAAATCCCGATACAGAGGAAATTATTTGGCAGGACAAAACATCAGTCAGTCCTGAATTTGCGAAGATTTTAGATAAGATGGTAAAGTACGATTTTCGGCAACGTTATTCTAGTGCCGGCGAAACGCTGCAAGCTATTAAAGAATTAAAAAATTCTTTCAGCAGTACGGTTCCTGTATTGCCTCCGGTTGCTGCTGCGAATAAGTCTGTAAAATCCCGAAAAAAACTGTATTTTAAAATATTGTCGATCGTTAGTTTAATTGGCATCAGTATTATAGCATCAATTTATGGTGTAAATACTTTAAATGCTGCAAATGCAACAGACCTGTACAACCGAGGTAATACTCTTTACAATTTAAGCCGATTTGAAGAAGCTCTGGCAGCTTACGAGCGAGCAATAAATCTCAGGCCGGACTACGCGGAAGTTTGGCAGGAAAAAGCCAAAACTTTATATGAATTGAAAAAATATCGAGAATCGCAGTCAGCTTACGATAAAGCCATAGAATTAAAGCCGGAATACTTGGAAGCTTGGACGGGACGCGGTTATGCTTTGGATAAGTTGCAACAGTCTCAAGAGGCGATCGCATCTTTTGATAACGCTTTGAAAATCCAGCCCGACTATGCCTCCGCGTGGGAAGGCAGAGGCGATACTCTGTTAGATTCGCAGCGGTACGAAGAAGCGATCGCATCCTACGAAAAAGCTGTACAATTTCAGTCCACTTTGTACCATTCTTGGTACAATCTGGGACAAGCTTACCAAAAATTAAAACAGTACGATCGATCCGTAGAATCCTATCAAAAAGCACTTGAAATCAAATTCGATAATTATGAAGCTTGGTACAATTTAGGCAATATATTCCTAGAATTAAACAAAAACCAAGAAGCTTTTGAAGCCTACGAAAAAGCCGTGCGGTTTCAGCCAAATTTTTATCAAGCGTGGTACAGTCAAGGCATTGCTTTGCTGAAAATGCGCCGACATGAAGCAGCGGTAGAAGCTTACGAAAAAGCTGTTAAATTAAAACCGGATTATTATCAAGCGTGGTATAATTTAGGCTGGTCTTACCACGAATTGCGCAGGTACGAACAAGCAATTGAGTGTTATAACAGAGCCTTAGATTTAAACCCGAAAGAATATCAAGCGTGGTACAATAGAGGCAATGCTCAGTACAATTTAAAGCGGTACGAAGATGCGATAGTATCTTACAATGAAGCCGTCTATGTCAAGCCTGACTACTCGGAAGCCTGGTACAGCCGCGGCAATGCACTTGTGGCGGTAAAAAGATACGAAGATGCGATCGCCTCCTATGACAAAGCAATTCGCTACAAACCGGATTACGGAGCGGCAATGGAAGCAAAAAAGCGGGCAGAAAGTCAGCTAGGAAGCAGCCCGCTAGAATCCCAACAACAACAATAATTGTTATTAACTCGCTGAGGCGGGCTTTGTTTGACAATAAGCAATTTCAATTGCCAAGTTTTATCTTTTAGCGAACAGCGGGAGCAATTACGGTAACTCGGCGGCTGTCTACTAACATCGGCCAAAAACCTCGATCGCTCAATGTTTTTACTGCAGCAGTAGCGGCGTTTTGATCCGTTGTATAAGCGACGAATAAAAAGGGACGCTGGCCGTAGGAAGCTAAGCCTATTTGCGTGCCTAATGCTTCCCTGACTTGGGCGGCTAATTCCGGTTGGTTGAAGTAATCTACTAACACTGCATAACCAGGGCCCAGGGGTTGGGGATTGAAGGCAAGATTGCCCGTTGGAGGATTGGTGATTGGTTCAGAATCGGGCGCTGGCTGAGGGTTGTAGACTGGCAAATTTTGGGGTAGTGCCGCTGCGGGCGATCGTACTACGTAAGCTTGCAATCCGACAACATCCTCGATGTATTTAACCCAATCGCTGGCGATTTGCGAGTCGCGAAAGCCACCAACTCGCGTCACCGTGTCATTAATGTACCGACAAACTGTGTTGTTAGTATTTCCTGGGAAAGAGCGTTTTGCTCTTTCTTGCTGTTCGGGGGTTCGGGTGACAATTAACAGTAGATATTCATCGGACTGCGGCGGTTGGCAGCTCGATTGAGCTTTAACAGAACTCGATAAAATTGTTAAGACTAAAAGGGCTGTCGAAGTTGCAGAAAATAGGGGTATAGACAAAATAAATTTGTAGAGTTTACCCCTAATTGTTGTTAGTTGTTTTATCCGAGATTTGGCTATTTTATTCATGCTGTCTGTAGGGAGGCTAGGGCATCGGGAATAGTTGGTGATGGTGCTTGAAATTCACCTGTCAGTACATATTCTAATCGCAGTTTCAACCAGGTGATGAAGACTGGATCGGTAGAAATAATAGCGGCGGCTGGCTGAGGGCATTTTGCTTTAACTTCTGCCATTGTCGGTGCTTCTAGGAAAGCGGGCTGTTTGACCAACCAGAAGTCTATTTCTTTTTCTTGTTCATTGTAGTTGCGAGTTCTTTCTTTAAACACTTCATCTAGGGCTTCTTCTTCTAGCAAAAAGCGTTGGCTGGCTAAAACGTAGTAGTAGGTTTGCATTTTGGTCGCTTGTTAGGGGTTGACGGTTAGTGGTTAATGCCGCCTGTACCGACCAGTTTTGCTGGTCAGGGGCGGGTTTGCCGAGTTGCGGTCGTTGGAGAGTTCTAGACTCTTGTGCCGTTTACTTTACCTTATTTGCTGTCATCTTGGGTAGATGCAGAGCAAGTCGCCTCATAAAAATTTTTGGTGGTGAGAGTTGGGGGAGTTGCGGGTTGTTTGGGGATTTGGGCGATTATTTTCCTGGCGGGTGATTTTGTGGAAAATTTAGGTGACAATAGGAAATTAGATGGAATTGCACGTTGAATAATTACCAATTATTGAGACAATCAGGGGGTTCTTCAACCTAATTGGGAGTAGTTTGCATATGAAAACACTTCGGACAGTTTTTGATTGCCAACCCTAAAATAAGGCTTTCATGGCGATTGGGCGATCGAGCTGCCTGGGTGAAAATGAAGGGTTTGTGACTACTACCTAAAAACATTCCTGACTATTGTATTAAAAATGTAAAATGTGTGGATGGATTTGCTCGCGCCGGAATAGCGCTCGCCCCGCTGTCACTTCCCCTGTTCCGCCAAAAGCGATCGCCCTCCACCCATGCTCAAATAAGCTCAACAAATCAGCTAAATTTATTGCCCAGGGAATGCAGCTAAAGGCTAAACTAATCTAAGTTTTACCATAAAATTTTCTCCCCGTTCATGAACATCGCTTATTTAGTTAACCAATATCCCAAAGTCAGCCACAGCTTTGTCCGCAGAGAAGTGCTAGCCGTTGAAAATTGCGGCATGAAAGTTGGACGTTTTTCCATCCGATCCTGCGAATCAGAACTCGTTGATGGGGCCGACAAACTAGAGCAAGAATTGACTAAAGTAATTTTAGGAGTTGGTGTACAGGGGTTAGCGTGGGGTTTGCTCCGCGTTGCTGCAACTAGACCGATTCGATTCATCGAAGCTGTGCGGTTAATGTTCAAAGTTGGCTGGCACTCGGAACGGGGGATTTTGCTGCATCTAGCTTATTTAGCAGAAGCTTGCATTCTTTTAAATTGGTTTGCAGAATCGGGTACAGCACACGTTCACGCTCACTTCGGGACAAATTCGACAACAGTCGCTATGCTGTGCCGCGTGCTTGGCGGCCCGACTTACAGTTTCACCGTTCACGGGCCTGAAGAATTTGATAAAGCCACACTTCTTTCCTTAGACGAAAAAATTAAACGATCGACCTTTGTCGCAGCGGTTAGTTCCTTCGGTAAAAGTCAGCTTTTTCGGTGGTGCGATCGCACTTTTTGGTCAAAAATTCACGTCATACACTGCGGCGTAGATGCTGCATTTTTAGCTGCACCCTACGTCCCCATACCCGCAGCACCCCGCTTAGCTTGCATTGGCCGGCTCAGCGAACAAAAAGGTCATTTGTTATTGCTAGAAGCTGCTAACTTGCTAGCAGTTCAAGGCTTAGAGTTTAAGTTGGTACTCGTAGGAGACGGGCCGCTGCGATCGGATATTGAAAAGCAGATTCTGCAACTCGGTCTGCAAAATCATATAGAAATTACCGGCTGGGCCAGTGGCGATCGAGTTCAGCAAGAGATTTTAGCTTCGCGGGCAATGGTATTGCCGAGTTTTGCTGAAGGTTTGCCCGTCGTAATTATGGAAGCCCTCGCTCTCAATCGGCCCGTAATTAGCACTTATGTTGCTGGCATCCCGGAACTCGTAGAACCCGGTGTTTGCGGTTGGTTAGTTCCTCCCGGTTCCGCAGAAGCATTAGCCGTAGCAATGCGTGCGGTATTGGAAGCACCTGTAGAAAAGCTAGAAAAAATGGGGAAAACAGGAGCCGAGAGAGTTGCTCAACAACACAATGTTGATTTAGAGGCAAAAAAATTAGTCGCGCTGTTTGAGAGTGCTTGAAAATGGTGCAAAACCTATTGATTAACTGACATTTTGCACCATTATTAATAAGTCTTTCAAGGGCGGGATCTCCTGCCCACCCCACAGGCAAATTAATTGTTTGTGGAACAGGCAGCTTGCCTGTTCCTTTAATTAAAGCAACCTACTTACAAACTTTTTAAGGAATAGGAACAGACCGCAACAACTTGTCAACAATCGCCTTAGCCCTCCTTCCCCCCGCCGGAATCAATCGGTGAGACAGTACGTGCGGCGCCAAATATTTCACATCATCAGGAGTCCCATAATCCCGGCCCTCCATAAACGCCAAAGCCTGGGAAGCCCGGTGCAAAGCCACCGCACCCCGGGGACTCACTCCCAGAGTAATCTCCTCATCTTCCCGGGTCGATCGCACCAAATCTACAATATACTGTTTCAAAGAGCCTTCCACCTTCACACCAGCGCACAAACGGCGCAATTCCTGCACCTCTTCCAAAGAAATACAAGGCTGCAAATCTTCAACAGCAAAACTATCAGAAAGCCGTTCCAACATTTGCAACTCTTCCAATGCAGCGGGATAGCCCAAAGTCAAAGACAAAGTAAACCGATCCATTTGAGCTTCCGGTAGCGGAAAAGTGCCTTGATATTCGATCGGGTTCTGAGTCGCAATCACAAAAAACGGCGCGGGAACATTCCGAGAAACTCCATCTACTGTCACCTGCTTTTCTTCCATCACCTCCAGCAAAGCTGACTGAGTTCGCGGCGTCGCCCGATTGATTTCATCGGCAAGCAAAACATTAGCAAAAACTGGCCCGGGCAAAAACTCAAACTCTCCGCTGCGCGGATTCCAAATATTAGTACCGGTGATATCCGTCGGTAACAAATCGGGAGTACACTGAATCCGCTGAAACTTCCCATCGATCGATCGCGCCAAAGACTTCGCCAGCAGAGTTTTTCCCACACCCGGCACATCTTCCAGCAGCGCGTGCCCACCCGAAAGCACGGCTACCAGCACCAAGCGAATAGCATCAGCTTTGCCAACAATAGTCTTGCCTAGATTTTGTTTGAGCCGCTCAATATGTTGTCTCATATCCCTGATTGCTAATTGCTAATTGCTAATTGTTGATCGAACATCAAATTGCCAAATTCTTGAGTCTTTGCCTTGCGGACTTCCGATTTGTCCAACTAGAATTTAGTCTGACTCATCTTGCACCATTTTTAAAACCGATCGCCCGTTCTAGATCACATAATTATTAGACTTTAGCAGTTAAGAGGCTTCTAGCAATATCGCAATCTGCCTGAATTTGAGTTTTGAGAGCATCCAGAGAAGCGAATTTTTGTTCTGGCCGCAAAAACTCTACCAAACTCGCGCTCAAGGTTTTACCGTACAAATCCCCAGACCAATCTAACAGGTGAACTTCCACAGTGGGTTGCAGGCCGTCTACCGTCGGGCGACAGCCAACATTCATCACCCCATTGACAAAAAATAAATTTGATGCTGTGTCGGGGATTACAGATTTGGGGTTTTCCCGCTGATAGGAAGAACTTTCATCTTTCATCTTTTCCCATCCATGTTTCACCGAGACTCGCACCGCGTACACGCCAAAACGCGGCAAAAATTTTTCCGGCGGCAGTTCGAGATTAGCCGTAGGAAATCCGATCGTCCTGCCCAGCCGCTGTCCGCCAACCACAGTCCCGACTAAACTGTAAGGTCGCCCCAGCAACTGATTCGCTCTTGTGAGGTCGCCGGATGCCAGACCTTCGCGGATTGCAGAACTGCTGATCCGATCGCCCTCACCGCAATTGTGCAGGGGTACAAGAGCAACATCAATACCGTAACCCGAGGCGATCGACTGCAAACCCACAGCCGTCCCAGCGCGTCCCCGTCCAAACCGAAAATCAACCCCCACACTAATTCGACTTGCTTGTAGTTGTTGCACCAAAATTTTCTCGACAAACTCAGAAGCAGTCAAAGCCGCCAATTCTCGATCGAACGGCAGCAGCACAAGTTGCTCGACGCCCATTGCTGCGAGCAATTCTACCTTTTCTGCCAGAGGCGTCAGCAGTTTTTTCGGTTGACCCGTAAAAAATTCTTGCGGGTGGGGATCGAAGGTCACCACAGTGCTGTAAAGTCGTTCGACCCCATCATCATCGCGACCAGAGAGGCTGTTGCCCTCTGCCCTGGGGCCTATCAAACCCTCGAAATTATCGCGGCTGCCGGCTATATCCGGCGGTGCTGCTGAGTCGTTGTAGCAGGTCGCCGGAGGTTTGCTTTCCAAATTTTCATCTGTGCCAGCGTTTGAACGCAAGTTTTCTCCCGACGCAAAAACCGTCGCAGAATTTGGCCCAGGCGATCGATTTAAAATTGGCTGCACGACTTGTTGATGCCCTAGGTGCAAACCGTCAAAGTTTCCCAAGGCAACAGAAGTTGGAGTCAGAGCAGCCGTACAAGAAGAAGTTACCCACACGCTTAATATTTTGACATACTTAGCCAGATTGCGATCGCCAGTCGATTTTAGATTTTAGATTTTAGATTTTAGAATTGACTCCATAGATGCAATCTGGGAGATTGAACTTTGGTCTAAACTTTTTGGTTTTCCACAACAGCAGTCGGAGGCTTGTATGCGTCTTTGAGGTCAGCCCTAACTTAAATTTGAGATTTCCGACCTCAAGATTTCAGAAGTATCTGGCAATCTCAAATCCATCAGACAGGCACTTTAGGCGCTTGCACCGACTCTTGAGACAAATCGCGATCGGGAGGCAGCAACTGTAACGACAAACCTTCCCGCGCCATCAAACTGTTGGGGAACCTTTGAGCCACTTGTTCTCCCACCCTGTCTAAAAACTCGTCATTGTGCAGCGGGTCGTGGTGAAAAATCACCAACTTTTTGACATTAGCAGCCTTTGCCACCTTCACCGCTTCCTGCCAAGTCGAATGTCCCCAGCCGACCTTGCTGCTCTTCTCCGCATAATACTCCTCATCGGTATAAGTAGCGTCGTAGATCAGCACCTCAGCATCGCGGGCCAAATACAGCACATTTTCGTCCAAACGGTCGGGCAAATGTTCGGTATCAGTCACGTAAGCAGCCGAATACCCCCGCCAGTTTACGCGGTAGCCTACAGCTTCCCCGGGATGGTTCAACAAAGCAGTTTCCACCTTAATATCTCCGATTTCCAGCGGTTGACCCACTTCTATATCGTTAAATTTCAGGTCTGCCCCCATAATTTGCAGGGGCACCGGAAAATTCGGGTGGAGCATTTGGTCGTGGAGCCGCTGCTGGATAGTAGCGTTATTAGGAGAAGGAGCAACTGCCCCATAGATATGAAAACAATTGCCCTTAATAAAAGCTGGGACAAAAAATGGGAATCCTTGAATGTGATCCCAGTGAGAGTGAGTAAAAAACATATGAGCTTCTACGGGCATCTGGGACAGGAGAGTTTGTCCCAAAACCCGCAATCCTGTACCGCCATCGAAAATTAGGCGACTGTCACCCACTCGCATTTCTATACAGGGCGTGTTACCCCCGTAACGTACTGTTTCAGCCCCAGGAGAGGCTATGCTACCTCTAACGCCCCAGAAGTGAACCGTGAATTGATTTTGCATACTAGATATGGGTTTTCCTGCAAGATTGTTCCGGCGAGCCATCGGTAAGGTGTTTACATACTGGTAGGGGCTTTACCATCAAACCCAAGCTCTTTGACGGTCGAGAAACGCACTTGTTGGAAGTGCCAAGAGTCTCGCTTGCCAGAGAATGCAAAACTGTTGGGCTTGACAACTGAGCAAGAAATTACAAGGTAGACTAATCAAGTCTCGATCGTAAGTTTTCTTTTCTTCTCTTCACTAGCCTAACCTCCGCAGACACAGTTTGGCGCAGAAGTTGTGCCTGAGTTTGGTCAAAAGCCGCTGTTTTTCCAGCCTCCGCACTTGCCGAACTGGATCGCGCGGTTGATTGTTGGCGCTGCTGCTTCACGGGTTTGAACCCGGATGATGCCCTTCCTGCGATCTAATCGGGTCGATCGACCATAATATCCAGACGCCGGGGCGGGTTGACGCCGATATCTGGCTGATATTGCCGATCGGGCGTGACGGGACGGCCCCTAAAATAATTACGGTTAATTTACCGGACTTGATATGCTCCCGCCACCGAACCCCTACCTATGAGGATCGGGGACTCCTTTTAACAAGAAGCCGATTTAATTAACTCAACTCCCATTAATTCCAAAATCTTAGCAGTTTAGGAATGCTCCTGCTATTAATTATCAAACAATACTGTCTGGATTCTCGGCCTGCCCGGAGACTGCTGTCCGTCCAGCTAACCCTCAGTCGATTTTAAATTTTAGACTTCGGCGAGCGCTCAGCCGAGTCGAGCCGTCGAGTCGCGCTCAGTCGAACGATTTTAGATTTTCGATTTACTCCACAGATGAATCTGGGACCTTGAACGAGAGTCTAAAATTTTTGCTTCTGCACCGCGAGTGTCGGAAACTTGTATCCGTTTTTGGGCGGGGTCAAGCTGTGAACCGAGCATCATTTGACAGCCGGGGACAGCGATCGTTCGGGGCTGCGGGCAAAAACCTAAATTTTCCTCGCGCATTTCTCGGCGGACGAATTCAATCACCCAAAATAGCCCTATTTCCTGAAATTAAAAATTTTTCGGTTTTTTGCCCTCAGGCCAACTCCGATCGCCCTTGGGCCTCAAGAGCGATTCAGAAATATTATTCGTTGTTGAACTGTTGTGCTTTTCTCAACAATCTTCAATTACTCTATCTTTGGTAATGATTTATCGGAATTCTACCAAGTTGCCGTAGTCACCGCGAGTTTAAATTTCTGGTATTATAGAGTCTAAGACTCTTGGTTTCCGAGAATCTAAATCAGTGGTAAAAAAGCCTGGATCGTACCATTTTAGATTTTAGATCGGTAAAGACTGATTGTGTAATGGTTTGAAACAGGCCGACAGTTGCAGAGTTTATTGAAACGGGTATAAGTTAAAGTTATTTGTCAAAAAAGTCAGTATGGATCAAGTTAAAAAAACTACAACCAAGCTGAATCGATCGCCAGTGAAAGTGTCCGATCGCACTTTGGAATTCGATCTGCACCCGTCGAGCGAGCTGTCCTTAGAAATGACTGAAGCCCGAGCTTTGAGGGAATTTAGTTCGGACGATCGCCCGCCGGGAACCCCAGCAGCGACAGGACAGACTGGCGCAACAAAGCGCCGGAGAGTAGATGGCAAGACTTCCCGGGCTCGATCGCCTGTGGTTTCTACTGCCTTTCTCAAGTGGCTGCTAGAGAGTTTGACTCGATCGAAAGGTTGGCTGGCAGTTGTCACCCTGGCAGCAGTTTGGGGGTGGTGGAACAGTCAGTTGCTGTTTTCCACGGGCCTGGGGATAGCAGCGATGATGGTGGTTTACCGAGGGCAGTCGTGGGACTGGCAATTGCTGCGATCGAAAGGCGAGCAATTTTGGGAGGGCCCGAACCGCCGATTTGTTTTAGCCGTGGGCACCGGCGGGATTGCAACCTTGGGCGCTTACATGAGTTTGGCGATTTGGGCGGACTCCGAGAGCCACTGGATGGCTTTGAGCCTGATTTTGCAGAACTTTGGCACGATCGCGATTGCAGGGCTGTTGCTGCGACAAGCGCTGAGTCTGGGCGCCTCAAAAGATGAAGTGGCGCTCGATCGCATCCTGGCAGATTTGACCGATCCTGACCCCGTGAAGCGTTTGATTGCAGTGCGGCAAATGACCGATTTGGTGAATAAGGGTGGGTTTGGCCCTGTGAGCTCTGTCAAAAGTTCGATCGCCCGTTCCCGCGCTGCCGAGTGCTTTCGCCTGATGCTGAGTCGGGAACCAGAAGCTTTAGTCCGCAATGCCCTTCTCGAAGGTTTGCAGACTTGGGACGCTACTTATGGCTTTGCTCTAAAATCCAAAAATCAAGTCATCGACTACTAGCTGACCGTCAAAAGCGTAAAAAGTAATTCGATGAATATTCGGAGCTTTTACGCGCAGGGGAGCGCTAGGAGCGATCGGAGAATTAGACCCGGCCAGATTGGGCGCCGGCATTTCATCCTGAACAATTGGGTTGCCGTCGATGTCGCAAGCAGATAAAACAGTTCGCCGCGAACTGGTAACAAGTCCTGACACCCAGCGAACTGGATGCTTAAAAGTTACTTCTATCAGTCCGCTTTTTGGGGCTCCCATTAACACTGTTGTCCCAGAACCCGTGAAAAATGCTGGGTTTGAAGGTTGGATGGCGACGGCATTGGTAAAAGTAACCCCCCAATGTGCAAACTGGTGCTCTACTACTTCAAAGCATTTCAAATCTTCTAAAGCTAGGCGGACGATCGCCGGTACGGTGGCGGCGCGCGATCGCACCTCTGACCCTGCGCCTGAGCGTTCTGGAGTGGCGACTACAGACTTTTTGCCGTTTAAATCCATGCTTCGATAGGCTGTATCAAATTCTGCAAACCCGTCAGATTGAAGACTTTTCGCATCAACCATAAAACCCTCGCGATCCCGTTTCCTGAGCAGTTGCATTTTTTGTAGACCTCCCTGAGATTAGTTGTTTCTTCTGTTTTGGAAGTGATAACGGCGAGGCCCGTGATTGCCAAACCTGCAATTAGGAATCGAAACCCGATCGCCCCCCTCCAACAAAGACTTTCGACCTCAAAAGCCACTGCTCCGCAAAATATCGTGATTAATTATTCGTGATTGGCGAGCGTCGGCTAACCTTCCGCCTGCCTGAAAGCCAGTTCTAATACTCCTGCTTTCCGAGCGCCTGCTTTCCGGGTTGGCGAACAGACTCTATTGCGTTGAGGGGTCTTACCCATCATTTTGCTATTATCTCCGATCGGCGGTAGTTTGCAAGGGTGAGGATAACTACACCGCCGAATTGCCCAAATCGCAAAACTTACTTGCTGTCTGTAGTTTCACGCTTCACCTGTACTAAAATAGATTTAAATCATTACTCAATCTTTACAAAAACGCCACCTGCTTTGCCATTTTTTCAAACAAAGACGGGGCGGCGGACAAAAATCTAAAATATAACAGTGATAGAGGTTTATTTATGCTTGTACCCCTCGGCTTCGGTCAGCGATCGATAGTTACTTCTCTCGGCAGAATGGTTTACTACACGGCTGAAAAAATGCCTTGGATCGGGTTGCCGACCTCAACTTCGGAAAATAAACCGAATTTAGTATTTTTTCACGGTTTTGGGGGCGGGTCGAGTGCCTACGAATGGTCGAAAGTTTATCCGGCTTTTGCGGCCGAATATCGAATTTTAGCACCTGATTTAATCGGTTGGGGGCGATCGGAACATCCGCCGAGAAATTATCAAGTAGAAGATTATATCACAACTTTGATCGAATTTATCGAAAAAACTTGTGACAGTCCGACAGATGCGATCGCTTCTTCTCTGACGGGGGCGATCGCGATTCGAGCTGCGATCGCGCGGCCGGATCTCTTCAAATCCCTAATTTTGACGATACCCAGCGGTTTGTCGGACTTCGGACAAGATTACGGCAGCAGTTTCTTCGCTAAGCTAGTCAACACCCCAATTTTAGACAAATTGCTCTACAGTACCGGAATCGCCACAGACGGCGGCATCCGTAGCTTCCTAGAACAGCGCCAATTTTCCGATTCCCGTCGCGTTTACCAAGAAATTGTAGACGCTTACCTCGAATCTGCTTTAGAACCAAATGCAGAATATGCCGCCCTGTCTTTTGTGCGGGGAGATTTGTGCTTTGATTTGTCGCTGTACATCACTCAGCTAACAACACCGACAGCGATTATTTGGGGAGAAAAATCGCAGTTTACCGGACCCGATATCGGCCAGCGGTTAGCCAACCTCAACCCCGAAGCAATCAAAGTTTTTCAATGTCTGGAAAACGTAGGTTTGACTCCGCAGTTAGAAATTCCCGCTGTGACTATTGGCTTAATTCGGCAATATTTAAAATTGCTTTCGGAAGGGTGAAGAAGTTCGGCAACGGATTTTTTAACGGATTTAAAGGATGCAGGTTCGGCAACGAGCAATGTACGGGATGTAACGGATGTAACGGATGGAGGTGCGAGGTTTGAGGCAAGAAGGAAGAAGTCAGAGGGAAGAAGGAAGATTAATTCCCAATTCCCAATCGCCAATTCCTAATTCCCAATTCTCCCGCCCAAAAGCAGGCACAAGCCCCCGACGCTATTGAGGGTTTATCCCACAATTTTAGACCAAAGTTTGAGATCCCAGATTCATCTGTGAAGTAAATCTAAAATCTAAAATCGACTGAGGGTCTATCCCAAAATTTTAGACCGAAGTTTGAGATCCCAGATTCATCTGTGAAGTAAATCTAAAATCTAAAATCTAAAATCGACTGACTATTCTTTGACTCGCACATCGATGACGCTGGCGTTAAAAATGTACTGTTTGCCTTCAAGCTCTAGCGTAGTGCCAATTTTGACTTTCGTATTACCTAAAACCGGGCCATTTTCAGTAAGTTGACCTTTTCCCTCTAAGGTAAACATCATATTTTTGCTGAAGGATTCTTCTTCTCTGGGATCGGGGAGAGCTTTCAGAGTGCCGTTGGGCTGAGGAACTGCGAGGGTTCTGGTGAGAGTTTTGACAGATTTGATGGTAATCTGACCGGAGGGTTGATTGCGGATCACCACATTGATTTTATCGCCTGCTTTGAACAAATCTTGAACGTTTGTCCCTTTGAGACCGATCGCAATTGCATCAATCTCTACAGGTTTGACACTGGTGCCGACTTGGGCGACGGAACCGCCAGAAGTGCCGGGAAAGAAGAAGATTCCGACTGCAACTAGCAGTACGATCAGAGCGGCACCTACGTCTAGGATGCTGAGTTTGCCGAACAGTCGGCCTTGAGAATCCAAAATTTTCATAAATCGCTTAATTAACTGATAGCGACAGGAGTATGTTTACAAGCTCAGGACTTACCCAGACATCGATTAAAAACAGATGCTGTGATTGCTTGGCTACCGCTCGCAATGACATACGTTATTGATGCGTAAGTCCTGAAGCTAAAAGATATTACCACAACGATCGCCCAAAATCCGCATGACTTGGGCACTTAAAGCAGAAGGCAAAAGGCAGTTGAGGGCGGTTGGTCGGGCAGTGGTCGATCGCCCGGAGGCTGGCGGCGCAGTTAAAAATTTGCAAAAAGCTAGAATAGCAACTAAGCAGCGTCAAATTGCGTCTGCCTATTTAGTGACTTTTCGAGTTTTTTCTAAAAATTTACGTAACTTCTGCCACGTATCAATCATGTTAAAAAGTTTTTGGTTGACTTGCCGGCGTACCTGCGGCCGGGGGATTTATCTGTTACTGTCGCTGATTGTGGCTGCGGGTATCTGGGTGATTACCCCGGAACAGACTCAAGCATTTTCTTTGCCTGAACTGATTTTTCGGGGCATTCAAGTTATCCAATTGTCGAATATGTCCGATAGCCAAGAGGTGACTATTGGCCGACAAATTAATCAGCAGTTGGCGAACAGCGAGTTTAATATTGACCGCGATCGCGCCACGACACAATATATCAACCGCATCGGTCAGCGACTGGCCGAGGAAAGCACTCGCCCGAATATTCCTTATACTTTTCAAGTGATTGACGACGACAATATTAATGCTTTTGCAACAATGGGCGGTTTTGTTTATGTGAATAAAGGTTTGATGGCGGCGGCGGACAATGAGGCCGAATTGGCAAGTGTGCTCGCCCACGAAATCGCTCACATTAGTGCTCGCCACGCAATTCAACAAATGCGTCAAATGGCGATCGCTTCTGGTGTAGCTTCGGCGACTGGGCTCGATCGATCTCAGGCGGTTCAGATTGGGGTGGAGTTGGCTTTGCGGCGCCCCCACAGCCGCCAAGCTGAATATGAAGCGGATCGGTTGGGATTGCAAACTATGGGGCGAGCGGGCTACGCTCAATCTGGGATGGTTGATTTTATGAAAAAGTTGCTCAACAAGCCTTCTCCTCCGAGCATTTTGAGCACTCACCCGGCTACTGCCGATCGCATTGCTGCTATCTCGCAGGCGATAGACCCGGAACTCGCTAGCGGTGAAGGTTTGAATAATGAGGATTACAGGTTAGAAATCCGCAGGCTTTTGGGTTCGTAGCAAAAGGTCATACAATTTTAGATTTGAGATTTTAGATTGGGATGACCGATCTTACTCGGTCATCTTCGCGTCTTCGCGGTTCGTTAAAAAATCAATCTAGTTCGTAGGGCGCGTCAGCGATCGGGTCAATTTGGATTTAATCGATCGAACTAAAACTGACGCACCCTAAAACTACAAATTGATTTAATACTGCTGTTGAACAACAGGATCGCTCGCAGGTTCCGGGGGTGCAATCTGCTTCGGCTTCAATTGTCTGACAACTTCGTCAAACGGCAAAATTCGGACTTGATTGTTAAAGACATTTACTTGATAAACTCTGCGGTAGCTGAGGTCAAATCCTGTCAGCCAGCCGCTTTTCTGATGATAAGCACCCGTGTCAATATCCAACCACCCTTCGCCCCTGACTAATTCGCCTGGCCTGACACCCTCAAAGGTAAAGGTGATCGTGTGACCGGTGATAATTAATTTATTGGGAAAATAGGGTTTCGACATGGTGTGAAATTCTCTGCGAATCCAACAGAGTTGTTCGATCGACTGCTTCTCAATTGGCAGATGGGGGTCAACGCCGGCGTGAACCAGCCAGATGTCCCCTAAGTCCAGGTGCGTGGGGAGCGATCGCAGCCACTCTAAGTGTTTGTACGGCATCATCCCTGTATCTCTGTAGCTCGCTACTGTCGCATCGCCGCCGCTGTACAGCCAAGATTGCCACGCTCGCATATCCATCGGCACCCCCGACAAAGCCTCCAGCATGAGTTGTTCGTGGTTGCCCAACAGAGTTTGGTAGGGGCTTTGCTGGACAAAATCTAATACCTGAGCGCTTTTGGGGCCGCGATCGATTAAGTCTCCCAAAAAATAGACGCGATCGTCCGAGCCGGGGGCAAGTGCCTCTAGCAGGGTCATTAAGCCGTCGTAATGCCCGTGTACGTCCCCGATAACAATGCGCCGGTGCTCCATTGTGTTTATCCGCTTCCCTGACTCAAAAGCCAAATTTCTAGCTTATAGCATCTGATTTTGCTGCTATTTGCCTCCCCTCTTTTACGGTGGAGGGGTGTCACCCATTATACTGCTTTGTATAAATATCCTGTAAAGATCGCCAGTATCTGTTTGCGTAGCTAGTGAGAGAAATACAGGCAAGCTGTTAATTGTGCTTCTGCAACTGCTGTTACTGAGCCAAAGCTTTGAGTTATTGCAGGCTGTAGGGTGCGTCAGCGATTAGCTGATCGATTAAGTCGAAAATAATCCTAGCTGACGCACCCTACAATACGATCGAGCTTTAACTGCTGTCACTGAGTCAAAGCTTTGAGGAATGTCTGGAGCTCTGCCAAAAAACCTTTCTTTTTTACAGGTTTTGCAGGTGTGGTGGAGTCAGGATCGGCGCTTGGGAGATAAGCTGCTAAAATCCGCTCTAAATCGTCTCCCACAGGTTTTTGGGCAGTTTCAGAAATTAGTTCGTATTCGTCGTTTGTTTCCAGCCAGACTTGCCAGGATTGGGGGTAGCAGCGGAATAAAGCCGCAGTGTCTAGGGGTCTGATGTAGTAGCAGGATTCGATTTTGCTGAGGAATCGATCGCGCAGTTGGCGGCCCGCATAGCCTATACCTATGGTGGCAACATCTTCGAGGCGCGGATTGAGTAAAATAACTGGGCGATCGGCCGCAGCTATGTAGAGTTTTTCGACTTGGGCCACTTCTACAGCCGCCGGGTTCACCAGCAGGAACAATTCGTCTTCCGGTGCTATTTTCTCTTCAACAGCCGTGCGGCTGCTGCCCAAATCAGTGACTTTAAAAGGTGTTTCTCCCCAGTCGCGGCGCGCGAGGGCGGCAGCACCGGTGTCGGGAAAAAAGACTTTGACTCCGGGGTAGATTTCCTCAAATTCTGGGAGGAATTGTAGGGTGATAGACTGTGCTTGCAGGGCGATTTCTGGAAATACTAATTCGACTTGCAGTAGAGTTTTGCCGTCCGAGAGGGCGGCGGCGGTTGCAATGCGGGATTGGGCGATCGCCTCGTTGAGATCTTTGGGCAGTTCTGTCATTAATCTTATTATTTTTGCTAGACTTTTCTCACTCCTATTTTACCGCATTAAGCAACAAAAGCTAACACCGACACAGGCGAGCCGGAACCTCCCAAAAGGCGCAATATTCCGATAACTAAAGTGATTTCAGCGGTAGGTAAAAAGT
This sequence comes from Microcoleus sp. Pol7_A1, assembly GCF_036701085.1. Lineage (NCBI taxonomy): Bacteria > Bacillati > Cyanobacteriota > Cyanophyceae > Oscillatoriales > Microcoleaceae > Microcoleus > Microcoleus sp. Pol7_A1. The sequence continues at coordinate 34,546 of NZ_JAUBQD010000050.1, read as the reverse complement.
CGAGATTAGTCAGATTTTCCAGGACTATTAGCTGCTTTTCCAATACCAGTTTATTAACGGCAAAACTTTCATCTCGCCCGGTATCTACTCCGTGAGTGTCGGTTCCCACTCCGGCGATCGAGCGTTCTTCTAGCAAAAATTGAGTGGCTGCTTTGCCAAATCCGGGAAAGTGGCAAATTCCGCGATCGTCTCGGTTGAAAAATGCTCGCTCGTCATCCCATTTTTCTTGCCAGCCAGTATACAACAAAATTACATTTCCCGGTTCTATAAGTTTGTGCTGCCGTTCCCAAGTCAATATATCATCAATTGTTAAAGTGTAGTCGGGATTGGCAAGACTTTGCTCTCGGATGTCGATCGCAATTGCAGGGGAAACTAGCGACTGCGGCGAATAACTATCAATGCTCGCGCCTCCTGCATAAAAGCTGTTGGGTGCGTTGATGTGAGTGCCGCTGTGTTCTCCCATTGAGAATTTTCGCAGGAAATAGCCGTGTTTTTCTATTTGAGATAATGTTTCAAATTCGGTCGCTGGATCGCCCAGCCATATAGGAATATTTGGATGGATTGAATGGCTTAAGTCTATAATTTGGCTGTAGGCGATCGTTTTTAAGTTATTTGACTTAAAGTTGTTTGTCATCAGGTTAAATATATCTATTATTTATTAAACACAGTTGAGTTTTTGACCTTCTGAGAGTTCAATCTAAAATCTAAAATCTAAAATCTAAAATTCGCTTAGTCGATCGAGCGTTGCTGCCATCACATCCTTTGTTTGCCCGGAAACAGTATACACCAAAGCTTCTCGATAAACTCTCCCGGCCGGGTGCACAATACCGTTAGCAGCACCGCTAGAAACTGCAACCGCAGCGTGCCCGCAGCGCACCGCTAAATCAATAGCTTGAGCTCGCAGCGCTAATTGTTCTGCTTTCGAGCTATGTTGAGATTGTTGGAAATTCTCTTTTAGCCGATCGAGCTTTTGCTGTAGTTTTTGACAAGCTGCAGCTATAAAAGGTGAATTTTTAGCAGCCGCCGCTGCTGCAATTACATCCAATCCCGCTCGAATACAGCCAAAAGTACCCGGAACAGAATTCAGTATATTTTTGCTGTCGTTTTCCGAAATCCACCCGACAGGTTTAACCGAAATTATTTCCGATTCGTGCAGCCACCAATGATCGAGAGTTGCTGTCACAGTATTAGTCGAGTTCATGGCGATTAACTGCATGATTTCGCTGAACGCTATTTTACCATATTCGCGTTCAATATTGACAAAAGGTAGCAAACCGAAAACAGCGCGCTCGTCAGGAAGTACCGCAGCTACAATAAACTTTTGAAACAATCCAAAACCTGTTACCCAAGGAACTTTTCCTGACAATAAGTAGCCATCTTTTGCGGGAGTTGCGGTGACGGCCGGATTGCCCGAGCGCCTCAAATGCGAAAACCCAACACCCAAGCGTAACTCTTTTTGGGCGATCGCGGGCAAGTATCTGCTTTTTAGCATTTCATTGTCGCTGTTGGCAAGCATGGCAGTTGCGCTGTGGTGCTGAGTTTGCAGGAAAGATAAAGCGCCGGAATATCGAGCCGTCAATTCCTGATATTCGTAAAAAATCTCCGGTGCAATTTCAGCCCCGCCCCATTTTTGGGGAACTCGCAATGCTAAGAGCGATCGATCTTCCAATCCAGCAACTGCTGTTTTCAGTGCTTCTGAGTCGCTGTCGATAATTTCTGCCTGGGGTGCAACCCACTTTTGTAGGTAAATTTCTGTGCGGTTAAGAATATCTTGGCAATCCATTTTATATAATTATTTTATATTAAGTTTAACTATTATTTCGGAAGTTTCATTTCCGATCCATAGGTAGATAAACCCAGTTTTTACGAGCTGCATGAGTCATCATTAAAAATCTACTAATCACCAAATTTATGATGTTATTTCAGAGTAATTTTATTCAAACTTCTGTGGGGCGGGCAGAATATCCCGCCCCAAAAATAACTTATTTCCAAACTTTCCAAGGAGCCTTCCCTTCATCCCAAAGTTCGTTTAAATACTTGTATTCTCGATAAGTATCCATCGCAAAGAAGAAGCCCTCATGACGGTAAGCCATCAACTGTCCCTCTGCGGCTAAACGCTGCATCGGCTCTTGTTCTAAAATACAATCATCTCCCCCCAAATACTCAAATACCCGGCGGTTAAATATCATATATCCAACACTAATCCAGCCGTCGATTTGAGGTTTCTCAGAAAATTGTACTACCCGGCTATCGCTGTCTACATCCAAAATTCCAAAGCGAGAAATCGGGCGAAATGTAGTGACAGTTGCCAGCTTACCGTGAGACTTGTGAAAATCGACTAAGGCGTCAATATTGACATCAGCTACTCCATCACCGTATGTCACCATGAAATTCTCGCGATCGATATATTTTTCGATCCGTTTTACCCGCCCTCCCGTCAGGCTTGCCGCGCCAGTTTCAGCCAGGGTAACATTAAAATCTTGTTCGAGATGTTCCTCGTGATAAGTGATGGTATTTTTGCGGCCTAAGCAGATAGTAAAGTCATTGTTCATGGCTTCATAATTGAGGAAATATTCTTTAATCATGTTGCCGCGATAGCCCAAGCACACAATAAAGTTTTGGAAACCGTAGTGGGCATAGATTTTCATGATGTGCCAAATAATCGGATGCCCCCCCACATCAACTAAGGGTTTGGGACGAAATTCTGTTTCTTCTCTGAGACGAGTACCGAGACCGCCGGCTAGGATAACTACTTGCATTTTTTCACAGTTTTAAAGATGATAAATTAATTTATCATCAATCATTAGTGATTATTTCAAAGAATTATTAATATTTTCTCATAATCAGTAAAGCTTTGTAAACTACAAAAATCACGAACTATTATAAATAATCGTAGGGTGTTCGGTGCGCACCGTATATTTGAATGCTGCGCGCAATTTATAACTTACGAATGGTAGATTCTAAAATAGACAAAAAAACAGCAATCATTTATACTAAATCTAAGAAAGAGATTCAACAGCAATGAAAAATCAACTCGATCGCCTAAAAAAGTTTTTAGGTATCCTCTGTGCGATCGCCTCAATAATTATATTATTCCAATCGGCAATCCCTGGTGTTTACGCCACGGTTGTTGCACCGGAAATCTCAACCATACCACAAACCACTGTAGCTTTTGTTCCCAACATACCGGGCGGCGGATTAGACTTTCACGAAGCAGCGGGAGGACACACTTTAGAGAGACACGTTGGGAAAACAGAAGCACAACTAGCACAGCGACTCGCAAGCGAAACGAGAATTTCTGCCGCATCTTCCTTTACTGACCGTTCCGTCGCCGAAGCGGCCATTGGAGAAGCAATGAACAGAAATCAAAATGCGATCGACTCCTGGGTGAAAAGTCGAGGTAATCGTTATACGATCGACTACAACGCCAACAGAAGAATTGGCATTACTCTGCGTCGCCGCGCATCCAAAGCAACTTCAGCATCTCGCCTGAAAATCGTCCTCCAGCGCAGCGCCAAATTACCTCCCGGATACTTTATTCTCACAGCCTATCCCGAATGATAAATCAATTTCCTCATTTAACCCAATTTTTCAGTTCCTACTTTCACCAAGACTGGCCGCTAGAAGCTGACACTCCCAGCGATGTAGTGAACAACTACCGCAGCAGTGAACCGCCCGCAAGTGTTGAAGCTGCATCGCAAGAACTCGACAAACTGCTAAAAATGCCGATCGCCCCAGCCGATTTAGAAACATTCATCCTTGATGAATTAGGGTGTTACTACGACCCAAATTCAGAAAATCAAACCGTCAGAGAATGGTTGGGAGCCGTGCAAAAATCTTTGAAAAATCCCAGCTAAATTCTATATATTTGTAAGAACACGGCTATATATTTGTAGGGACACGGCACTGCCGTGTCCCTACAATTAATCCGGGTAGGGACACGGCAATGCCGTGTCCTCTATATAATTCCGGTGCAGCCAGAAACTATATCACTTGCTAACAGTCAATAAGTAGCCTTCGTGGACGTTGAAATTAGGGATAACATAAGCCAAGCTGCCGCTACCCACCGACAAGTTTTCTTCTTTAACCGTGACCAGCTTCTGCACCGATCCTTCTTGATTGTTGGGAATTTTTTCTAACTTTAGAGTGACTTTCTGACCTTTCTGAATACCTAGCTGCTCCAAATTTCCGAGGTTTAATGTTACCGTTGTTGCTAAGGAATAATTGCGGTCGAAATAACCTAAAAGTATCTGTGCTTTACCTTCTGGATTTGACTTGCTGGCTAAAGCGACAAGGCGATCGTTATCTGAGCGACTCAGCACCCGCGAATTAACTCCGTCGGCATAAGCTTTGTAAGTCCACCAAGCTGCTCTCGGCTCAAAAGTATTAGGCGTCACCATCCCACTCAGCGTATTGTTGAAACAATTGCTAACTTTATTTGGCCCTTTAGTCTCCCAACAAGCTCTGCAAGCACCGTCGGCTTTTGCATACTCTAAATTATACAAATAACCTAAGATTTCCCCCGGCTGGTACTGCGCTAAGTCCCCGACAATTTCGTTGACGTAAATTTTTTGCAATTTCAGTTCCTTGTAAGAGGGACTTTGCTGAAAATTGCGTTTAGCATCGATGACATGATCGTCCACAAATAAAATCTTGCTATCGTTTAGCTCGTGCCAAGCTAGGAAATTTACTTCCAGTTTGTTCGCTTTGCAGTAATTCAAAAAAGCGGCGAGATATTCTTTGTTGTAGTTTGTAATGCTCGGCCCGCCAATCATAGCTGACGGCCCCAATTCTTCCCGCAAGATTTTGTAAGCTCTTTTGTAGGTTTCAAAGAATTGTTCTCTGCTTCCATTCCAAAACGGATTTTTTAAATCAGGTTCGTTCCATACATCCCAAATAATTTTCTTGCCTTTATTTTGCTGGGCTAACTGTCGGATGAATGCTTCCCACGCGGGGTAATTTTGATAGGGCCAGCCATTGGGATTGCTAGCGTAGCCCCACAAGTCGCTGACTACAAGTTGAAACTCGGCTCCGCTGGCGATTACTCGATCGTAAATATCGAGTCTCCCCGCCCGCCAAAGTTTCGGCTGCAAGGGTTTGATAGAACTATCGGGCGGTTTTGCGGTGTCGATTCCGTGCAGGATGCCGCTCATGGAAATTGTACCGGTGGCTGGCTGTCCAAAATCAACTGCGACGTTCGATCGAACTTGGGCGATCGCTCTTGGCTGTCCCAAATAGGCTATTAACAGAACAGTGACAATAGCTAAACAAATTGGCAGCAGTTTATTAATACGTGGGAACTTGAATGTAAATTGCATATTTTTTCTTTGGTTGATGTTTTGTGGAACGGGCCGGAGAGCCCATTCCTAAGAATGCTGCAAGAGATCAGTTTTAACGAACAGATGAAAACACTTCAAAACCCTGTATTGATTCTATCACTTGTTGCCACGATCTGGAGTCGATCAGCTCGTTGGTATCGAAATTAACTCCTTTTTCCGCAGCAAAAATACCAAAATTTTTCACCCAATCAAAGATAGTTTCTGTGGTAAAATAAGGCGTGTAGGCCCAAGCAGATTGCAAATTATTCACCATCTCGGACATATTTCCGTTATTGTAAGCATCCCAAGCTTTCCACACTAAATAATAGTATTTCAGCAGGCTATCCACTTGCTGTACCTGCTTTTTGAGTTTCGGAGTAATAGAGAAACTGTCGCTCTCATCGTCACTTACAAATGCCTGTTCAATTATTTCTCCATATTCCCGAAGCATCCGTTCTTCTTTGAATAGTTCTTCGGCTCGCGCTTTGCACGCTTGTCCTGCAAGTCGGCGCGATTCGGGATTTTCTGCCCATATTTCCACCGTTTCTACCAACTCTTTTACTGTTCCTTCTGGGTCGATTGTAGGATCGGGGAGCAACTTTCCCGTATCTCCCAATTCTTCAGGAATCCCGCTGACTGCTGTGGCAATTACGGGCAATCCTTTCGCCATTGCTTCCATAATTGCTAGCGGCATTCCCTCAGCTTGGGAAGATAAAATAAAGATGTCGCTGGCGTCTAGCCAATCGGCAATATCCCAGCGCTGTCCTAAGAATTGAACCTGTTCTTCTACTCCCAATTTTCTCACAGTTGCTCTTAATTCAGGTTCCAGATTGTCGTGAGTGGTAGAACCGGGGCCGGCCCACACAAAGTATAGCTGCTGCCAAACTGGACGATTTTTCAGTTGGGCGATCGCCTGCAATTGATACTGATATCCTTTAATTGGAGTCAATCTCGCCGCCGTAAAACAAACGACAGCATTTTCGGGGATTCCTTGTTCTTGACGCAGGCGTTGGCGAGTGGAAAGATTCGGCGGCTCAAAATAACTATTCGGTCTGCCATAATAGATTACTTTTCCCCGTTCTAGACGCGCTTTAAATAGACTTCGGAACAAGTTTAAATTTTCGTGGGAAACTGCTACTGCTGCTTTGGCTACCATGTACTGGTAGGCAACTGCATCGAAATAGGGGATTTGATCGCCGCGATCGAAGGTTTCATAATTGCGGTTGATATAACCCAGACTGATTATGTACGGTATATTTTGCTCGACCGCAACTTGTTTTGCTGCAAAGTTAGCCATCGGCCAGCCGTCACTAAATATAATTAAATCCGGTTGAGCCTGGGTGTAAATCTTTTTAGCATCCCCTAAATTGTAAGCAATTCGCAAAAATTCTTTCATCGTGTCGAACTCTAGCCAAATATGTTCGATACCTAGCTGTTTTTGTTCGGTAATTAAAGGGTTAGAAGCTTGACTTTGAACGCTGGTAACTCGGTAGCCATCCTGCGCTAATTTACACATCAGCGAGTGGTTGAACTGAGCCAAGCCGCCGACTCCTGAGTCTTCTGTGTACAGGAGTACGTGCTTTGTTTGCTGCCGATCAATCGAACTGGGAGCCGATTGAAACTGATAAGGATTATTAGCAGCGATCGCCACTATGTCTTGCCATTCCTGTAAATTGGTTAAGGCATAGGCATCAAAGTTGTAGCCGTACTGTTCCGAAACCCCCTTAAAAGTTTCCAGCCAATTAAAAACAGTTTCAGTACCTGTCAAACGAGTGTAATACAGAGATTTTTCCAGACTTTCGACCATTTCTGCCAAATATCCGTCGCGGTACATCCGCCATGCTATCCATACGAAAGACTTGTAACGTTCCGCGCGTTTTAAGTCGTGAATGTGCTGAGGTAAATCAGGTCTCGCGAAAAATTGCTCCATCACTATTTCCGTATTTTTCATTAATTTGGAGCCGTTGGACATGATATTGTTGTCGTGCTGACGATAGCAGGTTAATATCTCTTTTAACCAAACTGACTTGCACCCCTTTAAAGCTAAACGTAGGACAAAATCTAAATCTTCGGTTGGCGGAAAGCGAGGATCGAAACCTCCCAAGCGTTCCCACCACTCGCGCCGCAGCAACATGGCGCTGGGACGCACTGATTTGTAGAAAACAAAGGCTTCTAAATCTAATTTTGGTGCTTCTTCCCAAGGCTTTACTCCATAAATGGCTTCGTCGTTGTCCCCAACTATCTGCCAACCTGTTTGTACCATATCTAATGTGGGGTCAGCATCAAAGCAAGCTACTTGTTTTTCTAGTTTTTCTGGTAGGAAAAAGTCGTCAGCATCTAGAAAAGCTAAAAATTCCCCTTTTGCTAACTTACAAGCACTATTTCGAGCAATTGCTGCTCCTTGGTTATCTTGATAGATGTATTGAATAAAATCGAGGTAAGGTGCTAAAACTTGGCGAGTGTTGTCAGTTGAACCGTCGTCTATGACGATAATTTCCCAGTTTTGATAAGTCTGGCTAAGAACACTCTCTATGGATTTTAAAATGTAGCGCTCGCAGTTGTAAGTGGGGATGATTACGCTGACTCGCGCTGTTTTTTTGGTAAGTATGCTAACCATTAACTTTTTCCATTCTGGTAAGTTTCTTAAAGATTGAGTGTCGGGGTCAATTCCGTAAGATTTAGAAATTGCAGTCAGACGAGCAAGCCAATCTATTACTGTTTTTTCTGGCGAGTAAGGAGTATAAAGAAAAGATTTTTGGTAATACTCCACTGCTTGCACCGGATAGCCGCTGTAGTAAAGTTGCCACGACATCCATGTTATAATCTCATAAAAAGCCGGCTTTTCCAATTGACGGATGTCCTCTGGCAAGTCCGATGTGGCGAATAAATTTTGCTTTAATTTAATAGCAAGATTTGCTTGTTTCTGCACTCTCTGGATGGACACATTTTGCCCGTGCTGCCGATAGCATACAGTCACTTGAGGCAACCAAGCAGCTTCGCAGCCCAATAGTGCTAAACGCAAGATTAAGTCGGCATCATCTACTGAATCATACTGAGAATCAAAGCCACCCACTCGTTCCAGCCACTGCCGCGAAAACATCATGGCGCTGGGAAGTAGGGGCATATAAACAATCCAGGTTTTTAAGTCTAGCTGAGGCAAGTATTCCCAGGGTGTGACATCGAAAATACTTTCGCCTTGCTCTTTAACCATTCGCCAGCCACTATTAACAATCCCTAGTGATGGCTGAGCGTCAAATAACGCAACTTGTCCAGCTAACTTATCTGACAGTAAAAAGTCATCTTGATCTAAAAAAGCAATTAATTCACCTCGGGATTCTTGAATTCCTCGGTTTCTCGCGGCAGCTACTCCTTGGTTTTCCTGATAAACATAGCGAATTTTGTCCAAATAAGGCTGCAATGCTTGGCGAGTGTCGTCGGTTGAGCCGTCGTCTACGACGATAATTTCCCAGTTTTTATAGGTTTGGCTGATGACGCTTTCTACCGCTTGCGCGATGTAGCGATCGCCATTATATGCTGGAATAATTACACTTACTAGCGGTGCCGGATTTGCTATTGACATGAATTTTATCGATGATAAGGAAGGGTTCGGCAACGGATTCTGAAACGGATCGAACGGAGGTCAGGCAGAAGGCAGATGCAATTCTACTGTTGATAGCATCCGAATTTGAAAGGTAAATCTGGTATTCTAGCGTGCATAAAATACAGATTCAATTCCCTGTAATTCCTCGACTAATTGTTGCCATTCGGCTGAGTTAATTAGAGAATATGTATCTAAATTATGCCCTTTAATTGAGGAAAAATTGCCAAAATATTCTACCCAGTTTAACAGTGTTTCTGTAGTCAAAAAAGGTGTGTACTTCAAAGATTCTAAAAGCGAGTTCTGCATTCCGCTTAGATCTTCTTGACAGTAAGCCTGCCAAGCATTCCACACTAAAGAGCTGTAGTGCACCCGGTTTTGTATCTTCGCCATTGACCTCTGCACCTCTTTTTGAGTAACAAATGGATCTGTTTGGCGATCGCAAAGTAAACCTTTTTCGATCGCCTCAATCGACTCTGCCAACATCCGTTCCTCTTTAAACACTTTCTCGGCCCGCTGCTTGCAAGCTTGACCGATTTGATGTCGCAATTGTGAATTCATTGCCCAAGCTTCTACAGTTTTCGCCAATTCCCTCGCGGTTCCCTCTGGATCGGTATTCGGATCGGGCAACAATTTCCCAGTATCGCTAAGCCCTTCAGGAATACCGCCGACAGCCGTTGCAACTACCGGCAATCCCTTAGCCATCGCTTCCATTACTGAAAAAGAAGGCGCTGCATCTGCTAGAGAAGTTAAAATGAATATGTCGCTAGCATCCAGCCAATCTAGGATATCCCAGCGCTGTCCGATCAACTTTACGCGATCGCTCACCCCTAACTCTTTAATAGTTTCCCTCAATTCTACTTCTACATTGTCAGCGCTTCCCTCACCAGTTCCTGCCCACACAAAATACAGTTTAGACCACACAGGAGACTGCTGCAACTGCTTGATTGCTTCGATCTGATATCGATGCCCTTTAATCGATGCCAATCGAGCAGATGTGAAACAGACAATAGCATCTTCAGGAATTTCTATTTCTTGTCGCAGGCGTTGACGAGCCGCAGCATTAGGAGGTAAAAAATATTCAGGAGAACGCCCCAAGTAAATCACTTGTCCTCGCTCTTTGGGCAACTTGAAATGTTGACACAATAAATTCAAATGTTCGTAAGCGCCAACAATTAAGGCTCTAGCTTGTAGGCAGTGGTGAAGCACTCCTTCTACATAAGGCACTACATCCCCGCAGGCAAAAGTTGCGTGTTCTGGCATAACTAACCCAATCACCATCATGTATGGTATTCCCATTTCAATAACTACCTGTTTAGCTGCAAAATTGGAAAATGGCCAACCATCGCTAAAAATAATCATATCCGGTTGATTGCTAGCAAAAAGCTCTCGTGCATCCTGAGTATTTCTTAACACCCGCTGTAAATCTTTATGACCGCTAAAATCCAGCCACGAATGCTCTATACCTAACTCTCGTTCTCGCTTAAGCAAGGGGCTAGAATGTTGGGTTTGCACGCAAGTGACTCGATAGCCTAACAAGGCTAACTGACAAAGAATGGCATGATTGTACTGCGCTAATCCTCCCACGCCCGGATCATCGGTGTTGTAGAGTAGAATGTGCGTTTCCCGACGGGATAGCTTCGCTTCACGCGCTGGTGAAGGTGTGGGAATAGAACTTTGTTGAGATTGGGGTGGATTAGTCATCACCATCAGAATTATCTCTTGCCATTCCGCTAACTTACTCAGCGAATAAGCATCAAAATTTTCACCATATTCTTCAGAAGCCATCTGAAAACCTTCCAGCCAATTCAAGACTGTTTTTGTGGGCGAAAAAGGCGTATATTGCAATGACTTTTCCAAACACTGAGCCATCTCTGTTAGATGGCCGTCGCGATACATCCGCCATGCCAGCCACTTTAAGCATTGATAGCGTTCCTGGTTTTTTAACTGCCGGATTGACTCAGGCAAATCAGGTCTATTGAAGAATTCTTTCATCAAAATTTCTGTATTCTTCAGGAGCGGCAAACCGCTTGACATGATATTAGAGTTGTGCTGGCGATAACAGGTAAGAATCTCTTCTAACCAAACTGCTTTGTACCCCTTTAAAGTCAAACGCAAGGCAAAATCTAAATCTTCGGCTAGCCGAAAGTGAGAAGCGAAACCACCCAAATCTTCCCAGCAGTTTCGGCGCAGCATCATCGCACTCGGACGCACACATTTATATATAATAAAGCTGGCTAAATCTAATTCTGGTGCTTGCTGCCAAGGTTTGACAGCAGAAATTTCTCTCCCGGTTTCATCGACTAGCAGCCAACCTGTTTGCACCATGTCTAATGTGGGGTCAGCGTCAAAACAAGCTATTTGTTTTTCTAGCTTGGATGGTAAGAAATAGTCATCGGCATCTAGAAACGCTAAAAACTTGCCTCTGGCTAGCTGACAAGCCTGATTTCGGGCAACTCCTACTCCTTGATTTTTCTGATAAATGTAGCGAATTCTGTCAATATAAGGCTGCAATACTTGCTGCGTGCGATCTGTTGAACCATCGTCTACAACTATAATCTCCAAATTAGTAAAAGTTTGACCTAGGGCGCTTTCTACCGCTTGCACGATGTAGCGAGCGCCATTATATACAGGTATAATTACGCTGATTAGGGGTGTTGGATTGACTGTTGACATTATTGAGCTCGCTGTTAACCTTACTGTCTAGTTTATATTAATGTCGCTGACATTTAGCACTATTTGCCGTTCGGCAGATGTATTTACTTGAATTTGAACTTTGACAAGTTGTACCATACAATCATACATGGAATTATTACTCAACAGGAACGTAAGAAGTGAATTCAGAAACAGCAGCGGTTGATTTTCAACAACAGGCAGAAATATATTTAGCTTTAGGGAAGTTGGATGAGGCGATCGCACTTTGCCAGCAAGTTTTGGCATCTCACCCCAATTCCGCCGAGACTTGCAAGACCTTGGGGAAGGCGCTGCAAGCTCAGGGTAAACTAGAAGACGCAAGGTATTGGTATAAAGTTGCGATCGCCCTGCAACCTGATTTTGCCGAAGTTTTTGCTAACCTCGGCACTCTCTGCGCTACATTGGAACAGTGGCAAGAGGCGATCGTCTGTTACCAAAAAGCCATCTCCCTCCAACCGGACTTTGCAGGATTTTACCGAAATTTGAGCCGGATATTTACCAAAGTCGGTCAAGCTGAAGACGCAGCAGACTGTTGGTATCAAGCACTCATGGTGGAACCGATAGAAATAGCCGAAGAATACCTCGATTTAGGCAATACTTTATTAGCGCAAAATAAGCTAGAAAAAGCGCGGACTTGTTACCACCGCACGATTTATTTAAACCCTAGTTTTTGCGAAGCTTACTGCCAATTAGCCGAAGCTGCTAGCGAGCTAAAAGAGTGGGACGAAGCTATGATTCATTACCGCAAAGCTATTCAACTCCAGCCGGACATTTCGGAGTTTCATTACAAATTAGGCAATGTTTTGCAAGCCAAGGAACTCTGGCGCGAAGCGGAGGCTGCCTACCGGGAAAGTATTGAGTTAAATCCCAATTCTTTTTGGTCTTACTACAATTTAGGTAGTGTGCTGCTCAAGTTAACCCAATGGCAAGAAGCCATCGTTGCGTACCGCACGGCTGTTGAAATTAACCCGGATTTTTCTTGGTCTTACTACAGCATCGGGGAAGCTTGCGGTCAATTAAAAAAATGGTCGGAATCCGCCGCTGCTTACCAGCGCGCTACTGAAGTTGACCCGAATTTTGGTGCAGCTTTTCACAAGTTAGGAGATGCTCTTTTTAAACTAGAAAAATGGTCAGAAGCTGAGGCTGCATACTCCCGGGCGATCGCACTCGATGCGGATTTATTTTGGTCTCATTATAACTTAGCTTTGACTTTAGTGAAACTTCAAAAGTTTGCAGCAGCAACACTCGCTTATCGGCGGGCGATCACACTCAATCCAGAATTCTCTTGGACTTACCACAATTTAGGAGAAGCGCTGTTAAAAACCCAACAGTGGAAAGCCGCAGCTACCGCTTACCAACGTGCTATTGAACTTAATCCCAGTATTTCTTGGTCTTATTACAATTTAGGCGATGCTTTGAGTGAATGTCACGCATGGAACGATGCTGTTTCCGCCTACCTTTGTGCGCTTCAAATCGAGCCGTCTCTACCGGGAATTTACATAAAGTTAGGTGAGGCTCTAATTAAAAGAACTCCGGTAGATTCAGATGTAGCAACTAGCTACTATCACCACGAAATGCAGCCGCTGCACGCTCCTGAATTTTACTGCGAAATAGCCCAAAAGTTTGCTGATAGCGCTCGGCTTAACGAAGCCATAATGTTGTACTTGATGGCATTAGAAATTAGACCAAAAGATCCAGAAATATCCCAAAAATTAGAGGATATTTTAGAAAAACAGCGTCAAACAGGGGAATCAACTTTATTATTAGAGTTAGATGCTAATGATATTCGCGATCGCTACATTGCCCGAGTAGTCAAAGGCAAGACTTTTGCAGAAGTCGGCGGCTTGTGGGGAACTGTCAGCGAAAAAGTATCTGTAGCTAGCAAATACGGTGCAGTTTCTCTGACAATGATTGATGCCATGCCGGCATACCTCGACTGGTGGCAAGATTTTCACGATCGGATGACAAGTTTAAATATTGCTAATTATAATTGTATCAATCGAGATATAACTCAGATTCAGCTTGCAGAAATTGGCGAGCCTTACGATGTAGTTCACTGTGCAGGAGTTTTGTACCATCACCCCCATCCGTTGCAGATTTTAGTTGCCTTGCGTCAGATAACTGGCGAGCATTTAGTTTTCACTTCAGCTATCACCCAAGAAGTTATAGAGAATGAGTTAGGACGCTATGAACTTCCCGCTTCTGGAGTAATGTTTATTCCAGCTTTGGACGACGCAGAACGAGCTATTTTAACAGCGTACTGGCAGCCTTTCCTCAACAGCAACCCACTTATAGGGATAACTGAAAAAGCAGTTTTTGAGATGAACAATTTTGCGGCGTGCTGGTGGCTGCCTACAGCTACTGCTTTAGAAGCTATGTGCAAAGTCGCGGGATTTAAGGTTTTAGACAAAGAATTGGCTTGGGACAATAATGTTCTGACTCTGCTGCTGGGGATTTGAGGGTTTGTAAACGAACAATAACAGGACTTGCTTGTGCACAAACGGCTAAACACCCGATTTATGAGCCGATTACTCGTTTTGTTTCCCCAATATTCTTACTATCAACCGGGTGTTTTCCGTAAGTCCTAAATAACATAGCTGCAAACATATTTTGTGAATAAAACAGGAACAGGGAAATAATCAATGAAAAATCAGCAACCAAGGACGCGGTTAGGAAATATTTTAGTAGTAGACGATACAGCAGAAAACCTGCGTCTGTTGTCTACGATGTTAAATCAGAGAGGGTACACCCCCCGCTGCGTGATTAACGGAAAAATGGCTCTGAGAGCCTGCAATTCTAATCCACCAGATTTGATTTTGCTCGACATAATGATGCCGGAAATGAACGGCTACGAAGTCTGTCAGCACTTGAAATTAGAACCTAAAACTCGCGAAATTCCGGTAATTTTTATCAGCGCTAAAGATGAAGTATTTGACAAAGTAAACGCATTTGCTGTGGGAGCAGTTGACTATATCAGCAAGCCATTTCAGTTTGAAGAAGTGCTCGCCCGCATCGAAAGTCACCTCAGCCTGCGGAATTTACAAAAGCAGCTAAAAGAACAAAATGTGCTGCTTCAAGAAGAAATCATTAGCCGCTTAGCTGTTGAAAAAACCATTCACGAAAAAAACCAAATCCTGCAACAAGAAATCAGAACCCGTCGTGCCGTTGAACAAACCCTGCAAGAGCAAAATTTGCTCCTCCAACAAGAGATATCGAACCGCCAGCACGCCGAATCGGCTCTCTTAAAATCTAACCAAGAATTGGCGCGTTCAAATGCCGAACTAGAACAATTTGCTTATGTGGCTTCTCACGACTTGCAAGCGCCTTTAGCAACCATTGCCAGTTACGCTCAACTTTTAGAAAAACGCTACAAAGACCAACTCGACAGCCAAGCTAGTAAGTTTATCGGCAATATCGTTCAGGGCTGCACGAGAATGCAAACTTTAATTGACGATTTGCTCGAATATTCGCGAGTTGGCCGGAGTCAGAAACCTTTTCAACTGACAAATTGCAATCACGCAGTCGAGCAAGCTCTCGCAAACCTGCAAGGGGCGATCCGCGAGACTCAAGCAGTTGTAACCTACAATGAATTACCAGCGGTAATGGGGGATATTTCTCAGCTCGTACAGCTTTTTCAAAATTTAGTCAGCAATGCGATTAAATATCGCCACGATGCACCGCCTGTGGTTCATATTACGGCTTGCAAACACGAGAAAGACTGGTTATTTTCTGTTTCGGATAATGGAATTGGGATTGCGACGCAGCATCAAGAACGCATCTTTCAAATTTTCCAGCGCTTGCACACTCAAAGAGAATATTCTGGGACTGGTATTGGTTTAGCAATTTGTCAAAAGATTGTGGAACGTCACGGCGGATGTATTTGGGTGGATTCGGAACCGGATCGAGGTTCAACTTTTAACTTTACTCTCGCTTAATCGACACATCCTTTCTGCAAGAGGTAGAAGCTAGAAGGCAGCGGAAGCTGAATTAAATCCTATATTTAAAGGCAGAAGCTAGAAGGTAAAAGGTAAAATTTAATACTATTTAATCTTTTATATTAAAGAATTAAATAATTGGGAATGATTGTGACTATCTGTGTTGGAATATTACCTACAGGTGCATTCTTTTTTTGTTTAAGTGGTATAAATTGCAAGTTAGAATAAAAAATGTTTCGCGTTGACAGTCGAGTTAGTGCGTGATATAATTATAAGTATTAAACACAATTTTTGTTATTAGCGCTCACACCGCTAGATGATCGCAGATGTATCTGTAGGTGCAATTAAATTATTGCCCCCGAAATAAAAGATAAAACCCAAGTTAGTTTAACATTTTTATTGATTAATAACTATTATGAAAGCAGTTTTTAACTTAGCTGTGGCTCCTGTCTTCTTGAAAGTTCTGTTAGTAGAAGACCACCCTCAGGAAGCTGAGCTTATTGAAGATTTGCTGTCGGAAATTGGCGGCGTGCAGCGTATACTACTGACGAAAGTAGAGCGCCTCAGCGAAGCGCAGCAGCGATTGAATCAAGAAACTTTTGACATAATTTTATTAGACCTTTCACTGCCAGACAGTATCGGAATCGAGACGGTGGCTCGGGTACAAGAGTACGGGCTAAATGTGCCGATCGTAGTTCTGACCGCCCAAAACGACGAAGAGCTTGCCCTGCGGTTGATTTCGGTCGGGGTCCAGGATTATTTAGTCAAAAGAAAAATTGACAGCGAACTGTTAATTCGATCGATCCGTTACGCCATAGAACGCCAGAACAGTCAAGATGCTTTGCGAAAGAGCGAAGAAAAATATCGATCGGTGGTAGAAAATTTCCTGATCGGAATTGCCATCATCGCTCCAATTATTGACCGCGAAATCCCTCAAAATTGCAACTGGATAGAAGTTAACGATGCGCTGTGCAATTTGCTGGGCTACGAGCGCGACGAACTCGTGCAAAAGAATTGGCTGGAGTTGACTCATCCAGAGGATTTAGACGCCAATTTTGAAAAAATTTCTCAGATGTTAGCAGGTACGATCGACGGTTACATCTTAGACAAAAGGTGGCTCAAAAAAGACGGCGAAATAGTTCACACGCGAGTTTCCCTGCGCTGCATCCGCCGCGAGGACGGGTCGATCGACCGGATGATCGAAGTAGTGTTGGACGTGAGCGATCGCTACCGCTACGAAGCCAAACTGAAAGCGTCAGAAGAATTTTTAAACCACACCATAAATGCTACGCCAGACCCAATTTTTGTCAAAGACGAGCAACACCGCTGGATGATATTAAATGATGCTTTTTGTCAGTTGATCGGTAAATCGCGGCAAGAACTGATCGGCAAATCAGATTATGACTTTTTCCCAAAATCAGAAGCTGATGTTTTTTGGACAAAAGATGAAGAAGTATTGAGAACGGGGGTCTGCTTGGAAACTGAAGAAAAATTCACAGACACCGCCGGGAAAGAACACATCATCTCTACCAAAAAAAGCGTTTTTAAAATAGCAGACGGCAGTAAAGTAATAGTAGGGACAATTAGAGATATTACCGAAGAGAGACGGCAGCAAAGAGCCCTGAAACAAAGCGAAGCTCGATTTCAAAAATTGGTAGCTAATATGCCGGGAATAATTTATCAATTCCGAATCTCAGCAACTGGAGAAAGGTCTTTTCCCTACGTATCTTCAAGTAGTCGCCAAATCTACGGATTAGAGCCAGAAGTAATAGAGCAAAATGCAGAAATAATTTTCAGCGGAATTCATGCAGACGATATCTTAGATTTTGAAGCATCGATCGAAGTTTCAGCCGCTACCCTGGAACCTTGGCAGCAGCAGTGGCGGCATACCCTGCAATCGGGAAAAGTTAAGTGGCTGCAAGGAGCAGCGAGACCGGAAAGGCTCAATAATGAGGCAAAATCTGGGAGCGAAGGCGATATTCTCTGGGACGGTTTAGTGATGGATATCACTGAATTAAAGCAGGCACAAACAGAGCGCGATCGCTTTTTTACCATCTCCTTAGACTTGCTTTGCATTATCGGTTTCGACGGATATTTTAAACGATTAAACCCTGCTTGGTCAACGGTTTTAGGCTACAGTAGTGCTGAAATTCTTGCCAAGCCGATGATCGAATTTGTGCATCCAGACGATCGAAAAGCTACCGCAGCCGAAGGGGTAAAACTAATAGCCGGTACTTCCAGTATCTCCTTTGAAAACCGCTATCTTTGCAAAGATGGTTCTTACAAATGCCTGCTGTGGACGTCATCGCCATTTAGTGAAGAAGGTTTAATTTACTCAGTCGGTCACGACATTACCTATCGCAAACAAGCCGAGTCCAAACTCCAGCGACAAGCAGTAGCAATGGCCGCTGCTTATGATGGTATCGCCATTTTTAATAATAATAAAGAATGTATTTATTCAAACGACGCTTATCTAAAAATGTACGGCTTGGCTAGCACTAGCCAACTGTATGGGAAGAAATGGAAAATGCTCTACAGCAAAGCAGAAAATATATTTTTTGAACTACAAATAATGCCGATGCTCCTGCAAAAAGGGTACTGCAATATAGAAGCGAGCGGCCAGCGCCGCGACGGTACTAAGTTCCCTCAAGAATTGTCGCTGACAATGCTTGCAGGCGGCGAGATAATTTCGATCGTCCGCGATATCACTAATAGAAAGCAGGTAGAATCAGCACTGCGAGCTAGCCAGCGCCGCTACCAAACTTTAGCAGAAGCATCGCCAGTTTGTATATTCCACACCGACCCCTCGGGAAATTGCCTTTATGTAAATCAGCGGTGGAGTGAAATCACGGGATTAAACGCAGAATTAGCAGCAGAAACTGGCTGGATGGAGGCCATACATCCCTATGATACGGAGCGGGTAAAAAATGAATGGTATCGAGCAATTATTGAGAAATTTCCTTTTAAATCCGAATACCGCTTTCAGCGTCCAGACGGTCGTGTAATCTGGGTGATCGGTCAGGCAATTGCCGAAATCGGAGACAAGCAGGAAATTAAAGGCTATATCGGCACGATTACTGATATTACCGATCGCAAACAAGCAGAATTAGATTTGCTGCGAGTTACTCAAGCCGTAGAAAGTACCAGCGACGCGATCGGCATTGCTGACTTGACAGGGCGATCGATCTACCACAATCAAGCCTTTGTTCAGCGGTACGGCTACACAGCAGAAGAACTACACACAGCAGGCGGAGCAACGGCACTTTACCCCCGAAGTCAAGTGCTGGTAGAAATGTTTAAAACAGTCCGTAAAGGCAAATCTTGGCAAGGCGAACTCCAAATCAAAACTAAAAGCAACGAAGTGGTAACGACTTTATTTCGTGCCGACTGCATTAAAGATGAAACTGGCAATTTAATCGGGCTAGTGGGAGTAATTACCGACATAACCGATCGCAAACAAGCTGAGATGGCGCTGCTGCAACAATTAAAGCGAGAACGGCTGGTAGTTGCCATGCTCGATCGCATTCGCTCCTCCCTCAATTTAGAAGAAGTCCTGACAACTGCTGTCGAACAAGTGCGGCAATTTTTGCAAACAGACCGCACAGTTATTTACCGTTTTAATCCCGACTGGAGCGGCTATGTCGTTGTGGAATCCGTGGCAAAAGATAGAATTTCGCTGCTAAATTTTAACAATGTTGATGGCTGTTTTAAAGAGAAATTTGTTGATATTTATCAGCAAGGCTGTATTAGATCTATGGAAGATATTTATCGGGAAAATTTGACGGAATGCCACATGAAATTTCTCGAAGGATTTGAAGTAAAAGCTAACTTAATAGTGCCGATTTTAAAACCACGAGAAAGCATTTCCCAAGCCCAACCTACCGCCCAAAATCAGCTCTGGGGACTGCTGATCGCCCAGGATTGCAGAGGCCCCCGTCCCTGGGATGCCTCAGAAATAGAATCCCTCCGGCAATTGTGCGTCCAATTGGCGATCGCGATCCAGCAATCGACGCTATTTGAACAAGCACAAACCGAAATTGCCGATCGCAAACTTGCAGAATCGGCCCTCCAACAAGCCAAAGAAGCCGCAGAAAGCGCCAACCGCGCCAAAAGCGAATTTCTAGCCAACATGAGCCACGAACTTCGCACGCCTTTAAACGGCGTTTTAGGTTACGCTCAAATCTTGAAAACAGATAAAGACTTAAGCTCAGATCAGCAAGAAAGTCTCAGCAATATTCAACAGTGCGGTCAACACCTGCTGATGTTAATCGATGATGTTTTAGACCTTTCCAAAATCGAAGCTAGAAAAATGGAACTCTACCCGGAAGAGTTAAATTTTCAAAAATTCACGAAAAACATTGCCGATCTCTTTCAGATGCGGGCATCGCAAAAACAAATTTCCTTCAATTACGAACAAGTATCTCCCCTGCCTAGCTCCGTCCGTGTGGATCAAAAAAGATTGCGCCAAATCCTCATAAATTTACTCAGCAATGCCGTTAAGTTTACTAACAGCGGCGGTGTGACTTTTAAAGTCGGCTATGTCGGCACAGGAGCCTGGAGTCGAGGGCAAGGCGAAAATTATGAATTATCGATTTTGAGTGCGGAACTGAAAGAAAATTATATGCGCTTCGCCCACAATGCGATCGCAGCCCAACACGCTTTAAAAATCCGCTTTCAAGTCGAGGATACCGGCACAGGAATAGACCGAAGCAAGTTAGAAGAAATATTTTTGCCCTTCCACCAAGTAGGAGGCAATACCTTTGTTGAAGGTACGGGTCTCGGACTCTCGATCAGCCAGAAATTAGCGAAACTAATGGGTACCGAAATTCGCGTCAACAGCAATTTGGGAAAAGGCAGCACTTTTTGGTTAGATGTAGAATTGCCCGCAGCCAAACGGTACTTAGAGGTGTCTCCTTTGAGGGAAAAACGCTGGGTAGTCGGTTTTTTCGGCAACAAGCGGAAAGTCCTAATCGCGGACGACAATCAACTAAATCGCAATTTATTGTGCAGGCTGCTGGGGCGTTTGGGATTTGAAGTTGTAGAGGTCGAAAACGGTCGCGAATGCCTCTGTAAAGCAGTTGAATTTCAACCGGATGTGATTTTAATGGACTTAGGAATGCCTGTAATAGATGGGTTAGAAACTGCAAGGAGACTGCGGCAGTTGGCGGAATTAAAAGATGTCGTGTTAATCGCTATGTCAGCTAGCGTTTTCGAGGCGACGCAGCAAGAGAGCATCCTCGCAGGGTGCAATGATTTTCTTCCCAAGCCGATCGAAGCAAATCACTTTTTGGAACAGTTACGGGTGCACTTGGGACTAGAATGGATTTACGAAAAATCTTCGGAAAGCAAAAAACGCAAAACTCCCAGTTTGTCACCAGCATCTGATTTGCCTGCTTATTCTTCTCTGTTACCTGCGGCTTCTGAGTCGGTAGCAAAAATTTTGAAACTCGCAGCTATGGGCGACATTGAAGAAATTTTTGAGGAGAGTGCTAAGCTGGAAAGTTTAGACCCAAAATTAGTGCCGTTTGTCTCGAAGCTGCGCCAACTTGCTAAGGGATTTCAGCTCAAACAAATTCGGAATATTTTAAAGCAATATATCGAGGGAAAATAGTAGGACTATCACTGTTTAGAGCTTGTCTTTAACAGATAAGCTGTTGGGCATCTAAATTGTATTTTTGTGCGGGCGGGACACCCCACAAGAATGTCATCAAACTTGACTGTAAAATTTAGATGCGCCTGGGCTCGTTCTAGATGCGCAGCAGCTTACCGCTGCGTTATTTAGGCGGAGATAGGGCAATTGTCGATCGGGCAATTAATTGTCAGTGCAGGCGATCGTAAGTCCCAACATTAAACAAGTTGTTTTGCCGCTTCAGAAGTTGCCCTCCTAGAGTCCGAGCAACTGCTGTTAAATGCCAGATATATTTGGGTACAGCAGAGATTTTGAGCAGCGGCGGATCGGGTTCGATATTACCGTGTTTTGTACTATTTTAAACAACATTTTTCTGGTAAACTAAAGTGGAAAGTTGCTTTCCATCCCTAGACTGAAGTCGCAGGGTTTGCAGGCTATTTTTTGACAATAGAGTTTTTGAGAGAGTTGGGATTGAAATTACTTTGCCTCAGTAACGGCCACGGAGAAGACGCGATCGCCCTTCGCATCTTGCGGGAACTGCAACAGCACCCGCATCCCCCAGAATTAGCCGTGTTTCCGCTAGTGGGCGAAGGGCAAGCTTTCGCTCAACTAGAAAACGCCCGCATCATCGGCCCGGTGCAGCGGATGCCTTCGGGCGGCTTTATTTACATGGACGGAAGGGAATTTTTGCGCGATGTCAAAGGCGGCCTGATTCAGTTGACCGTAGCTCAGTTTAAAGCCATCCGCGCTTGGGTGCGGACGCAACAACAGTCTGGGAATCAAGACGGCGTTATTTTAGCCTGCGGGGATATTGTACCGCTGCTGTTTGCTTGGCTCAGCGGCGCGCCCTATGCCTTTGTTGGTACGGCAAAGTCCGAGTATTATTTGCGCGACGAGAACGGGCCTCTGGGGCGCAAATCCCGCGCCTTTGCTGGGTGGGGTTGGTCGCCGCGATCGGTTTATTTGCCTTGGGAGCGCTGGTTGATGACTCGATCGCGCTGTCGGGCCGTTTTTGCCAGGGACGCGCTAACCGCCGAGACTTTACAAAAGCTGGGAATTCCGGCTTACAATCTCGGGAACCCAATGATGGACGGACTCGAACCGGAAAATCCAGCCGGTTTTTACGGCCCTGACGCAGAGTTTCGGGAAATGGAGCGATCGCTCGTCATCACCTTACTCCCCGGTTCTAGAGCGCCGGAAGCCTATGCTAATTGGCTGCTAATAGTAGAGGCAGTAGCCGGAATTTTGTCGCTGTTTGCCGATCGCAAATTGTTATTTTTTGGAGCCATTTCCCCTGAGTTAAATCTAGAAGCTTTGCGACCGAGTTTAGAATTTTTCGGCTGGCGACAAGACGGCGAAATTAGAACGCAGCGGCGAGAAGGAAGTATTTTGCGACCTCCTGTTTCTAGCGCTCAAGAAATTCATAAAGAATCTCCTAATTTGCTATTGCCCTTGACATTTGTGCAGAGAAACGCCACGATGATTTTAACTCAACAAAGTTTTAACGATTGTTTGTACGAAGCCGATTTAGCAATAGCAATGGCAGGAACGGCTACAGAACAATTTGTAGGTTTAGGAAAACCCGCGATCGCCATTCCCGGAAACGGCCCGCAATTTACTCCCGCTTTTGCAGAAGCTCAAAGTCGCTTGTTAGGCCCGTCATTAATTTTAGTCAAACATCCCGCCGAAGTTGCCGCTGCCGTCCAGTCTTTGCTCCGCGACCCCGACAGGTTACAGCTAATCGCAGAAAATGGCTGGCGCCGCATGGGAGAACCCGGTGCAGCAGCCAGAATTGCCGAGTGTTTAATTCAGCGGTTCGGCGGTGAATCCAGCAATTCTCAATTGCCTCCAATACACTAGGGACACAACATTAGTGATGTCCCTACCCAATATCTTTAATTCTACTTTCTTTAAAAAAAATCTCGTTCGCTAACTAATATCGTTTCCGGTAGCATCGGAATTATTAGCCAAAATTAGGACACGGCACTGCCGTGTCCCTACAATATTATTTTCGGTAGGGACACGGCACTGCCGTGTCCTCTATATCATTCCTACAAATAGAGTGTGCATCTAATCCTGGAGTCGCAACCAATACACCACTCCCAGAAAAAATTTAATTCGCCGTTTTTTCCGAAGATTGCACCCAGAAATTAGCTTGAGGAATTTTAAAATCCGACTTAACCAAAACTCCCGGTTCTCGCTGCACCGGCAGCACATCTAAAGTATCCGTTTGCGCGCAATATTTTAAATCTTCAATAACACCTAAACCGAGGAGGCGCTGGCCGTGACTGGCTCTTTCCAACAATTCGTGCAACCGATCTTGCCAGTGCAGGTAAAGAGCAATAGCAGCAAATACTTCATCGTTACCAGCAAAATCGCTCGCAGGAATACCGCTTTCTGCCAGGAGACTTTGGGCGATCGCACCAGCACAAACCGTATCTTCCAACGAATAACTCCCTTCCCAACCCGAACCCACAATCCAAATAGTTTCCGGCTGTTTATTTAACAAAAACTGCACCACAGATTTGCGGTTAATCAAAGCCGCCGTTAACACAGTTGCAGCAGCTTGCACTCGCTGCAGAGCCCGAGTACCGTTAGTTGTGCTGATAAAAATTCGCTTCCCAGCCACCTTTTCTGGCGTGCAGTCGAAGGGGGAATTCCCCATGTCAAATCCGTCAACTTTGCCGCCGCCGCGCTCTCCAGCGCGAATTCGCTTGTCTGCAGGCCATTTTTCGCTCTCGGCCATCAGCTTATCTAAGTCGCTGAAAACTTGGACAGCTTCCGCCCCATTATTCAGGGCCGTTGCCATTGTCGTCGTCGCCCGCAGCACATCAACTGCGATCGCGCAAGCCGGCATTTTGTCGGCTGGCGTAAGTTCCGGGGTATGGTAAATAAAAAGCTTCACTGTTGGGCTACCTGCGATAAATCCTCATCAGCAATAATAATGGAAAGTGGATAATAGAAAATAGAGTCGAGTCCTCAAAAGCAGAAAATATGTCAAAACAGCTAAATTCAAACCCCGCCCAGGCCGCCATTACCGCACCAATTGGACTCGTGGCAGGTTTCACCTATCCTTTGCGAGCTTTCACGCTGATTTTGCAAACTCCCAAGCTGTGGACTTATGTATTAGTTCCCGTGGTGCTAAATTTTATAATTGGTATCGGTCTTTATTTAAGCTTGCTATTTCCCAGTTTGGCAGGGATAGACGTTTTAGTTACCGATTTGTCCGTCCGATTTAATGCTCTAATTGCGAGTTTTCCAGCTTGGCTGAGCTTTCTCGGCGTGTTAACAGTTGCTTTCGGCTGGCTGCTGCGCGTACTCCTAGTGTCAGGACTTTTGCTGATAATTGGATTTTTGTTAGTGCAGTTTGGCGTGATTTTAGGTTCGCCTTGGTACGGCAAACTTTCCGAACAATTGGAACTTCTGCGGAACGGTCAATTGCCCGCAGAAGCACCAATGAATTTGGCGAGTAGTTTTCGGGATATTCAAAGGGCGATCGCCTTTGAACTGCGAAAACTACAAATTTTGTTGAGCGTCGGTATACCCCTGCTGCTGCTGCATTTTATCCCTGGCGTCGGCTCTATTCTTAGCAGTTTGGGTGGCGTAGCTTTGGGCGCGACTATTGTCTGTTTGGACTTTTTAGATGCACCTTTGGAGAGGCGGAGACGACCTTTTCAGGAGAAATTGAAGATAATTTGGGCTAGTTTGCCGGCCAGCGGGAGTTTTGGTGTGGTTTGTTTGGGTTTGGTGAGCATTCCCCTGTTGAATCTGTTGGCGATTCCGCTGTGCGTGACGGCGGGAACTTTGTTTTTCTGCGATCGCATTTGGCCGGCCCGCTTTGCCCCAGAAGAAACAAAGAGCGATCGAGAAACTAACATTACCAATTAAAAACTAGGAAGATGCTTCACCCTTCGGCTGCCTCTGGGAGTTAAAACCCAAAAAGGGGCTTAAAAACAGCCAACTAAGGAAGAAGAATGATGCTGTAAATAGCTGGACAATATCGATCGCCGACAAATATCCGTCAGATAATAGTGCAATAGTTCTATCTGTCAGCCCGAATATCCAAGAGAGAATCCCAAACAGCCAAATGCCTTTTTGGAGCATGGGCAAAAATGCTAAAACTTCGGAGTTTTGCTGGTTCATTGATTTAGCCCTTGTTTGCGAAGAATCTGATTAACGGGGCACCCCAAGGGCTTAAGGATTTTTGGTGTCTCCTCGGATTCCCTTTGTTATCTATATGTTAAGAAATGTTTCCCGATATGACAACTCGCCCTGGGAGGTATTTCCGCATCTATCTCAAGAGGTAGTTGCAGCCCCAACAGAGAGTGATATTTGCTACACTTTGGCAGCGACGCTAGAGATTTTGCCTATTTTTTGAGAGATAAATTGCTGGGCACGGGTAGCGGCGGGATCTATTGGCACCGCGCCTACAAAAAAAAGCTTGTAATTTATATTGAATTATGTAATACTACAAGTTGAGCAAGTCTGGTTAAAGAACGATCGTGAGGTTTGTACTGAGGACTGAAGTCCTCAAAGACCTAAAAGCCACAGGACAAACAATTTGATTATCAAAATCAACCGGACTTGATGTGAGTTCAGCGTCAATAAAATCGAACAATGGCACGCTTAAATCAGATTATTGCGATCGAAAAAGGCATCAAAAGCCGCTCCGCCCAAGAACTAGCAGAAGCTCAAAAAGCGCTCCAGAAGCCCGCTGTGCTTTCTGGAATCTCCCGCACTTACCGTCCCAAAGACGAAGAAGGCGAACAACTGCCGCCAGAGTCCAAAAAAGTTGAAGTCAAAGCCGAAGAGATTATCCGCAAAACAACTGAAGTTTTGACCAAACTCTTCGACGTAACCGCAACCAAAGATTGGACAAATTGTAGCGCCCGCGCGGACGTAACTGTAGACGGAAACGTGCTTTTGAGCCAAGTTCCCGTCAGCTATTTGCTATTCATTGAAAAACAGTTAGCAGATTTGCAAGCATTCATCAAAAAACTTCCTGTTTTAGATGCTTCGGAGACTTGGAACTTCGATGCTTCGGCAGACTGCTGGGCAACTGAACCGGTGCAAACTCTCAAGACTTTTAAAACTCCGCGCAATCACGTTAAAGCTGAAGCTACCGAACACCATCCGGCTCAAGTCGATGTTTATTACGAAGATATTACGATCGGCTATTGGCGGACTGTAAAGTTTTCTGGAGCTTTGCCAGCGCGGCGGATCAATGAGTTGCTGCAAAGGGTGGAAATCTTGCAGCAAGCTGTTATGTTCGCCCGCGAAGAAGCTAACAATTCAGAAGTTGAGGAACAGAGAGTGGGAGAGCGAATTTTTCAGTTTATTTTCCGCTAAGTGCTTGCTTTTTTGATAGTTATGGTTTAAGATATAAACAGAGTACAAGTTCAATCTAAAACTTCAACTTAAACCGTACAAATGTGACAGTACAGGTTCGACTCCTGTCCCTTCTACCCAAAATAGGGGGGTAGCCCAATTGGCAGAGGCAGCATTGCGTACAAATTCAACAGCAAGTTATTACTCTAAACTCAGCATTCTCCGCCGATCGCTAAAACGAATGTCAGGAAAATCACATCATCGAGGTTGCTGGCTCATATCCAGCCCCCTCTACCAAACGCAGGGGGGTAGCTCAATCGGTAGAGCGCGATGCTATTAATCTTAAATCCTTGACTTAAATGTGATAGCGTGCGCAAATGGGCGGTAAATATAAACCCAGTAGTAAGGTCAGAACTGCTGGGTTTTATGCTAATAATTGAATCAATTTGTTAAATCCGTCAGTTGTGGACGTATCAAGGCCGATGATTTACTGCATCAACCCTCAATGCGAACAACGCGAAAATCCTGCTGCTGCTCAAAATTGTCAGGCTTGCGGCACGGATTTGTTAATTGCCGATCGCTACCGCATCCTTAAATCAGTGCGATCGCCCAATCCCGCACGCCCCACTGACATCTTTGAAGTTGAAGATTTGGGAACAGGGGAAAACGAATGGGGGACTGTCAAAGTTTTAAAAGTCTTGAAACACACCCACAATCCCGATTTACTTCGCTTGTTCCAGCAAGAAGCGCGAGTTTTGATTTGGCTGGCCGGAAAAGGCCGTGTTCCCCAAGTGGAACCTGACGGTTATTTCCAGATACCACTGCCCAATAACTCCCAGAAATTGTCTTGTTTGGTAATGGAAAAAATTAGCGGAGAAAACTTGGCAGAATTCTTACAGAAAAACCAGTCCGTTTCTCAAACGCTCGCTCTTGATTGGCTGCAACAAATGCTTCATATTTTGCAGGAAATCCACAAATATCATTTAGTACATCGGGATATTAAGCCATCCAACCTGATGGTTTCAGCCAATGGGAAATTGAGATTAATTGACTTCGGCGCTGCAACAGAAGCAGAGAGAGATACCGCAGCCATAGGTTCTGCTGGATACTGCGCGCCGGAACAAATTTTAGGTAAAGCAGGCGTGCGATCGGACTTTTTTGCCCTGGGGCGTACTTTTGTACATTTATTAACAGGCATACAGCCGATCGACTTTCCCGTTAATGGAAAAACTGGTAAAATTAATTGGAGGAACCAGGCTGTAGATATTGATCCGTTACTCCTAGACTCGATCGACGAATTAATGGAACCGCTACCGGAAAACCGACCTGAAAATACCCAAGTTATTTTAGAAAAATTAAAAATTCACGACGCAGACCCCCTGCAAAAGGGGGACGCAACATCGCTTCAATAAATCTGTTCCAACCTGCGAAAATCGCGCTCGACTTCCGCCCACAAAGCCCGATTGTGAGGGTCAGTTTTCACAGCCTTTTTCAAATAAATTCTCGCCTTATCAACCTGCTTTTCTCCGATCAAATGCCGTCCCCAGCGCTGATAGGCGATCGCCTGCCACTGACGCACCTCCAAATCTTCAGGAACCCGCTGGGCCAAACCCTCAATCAAGGCGATCGCCCGCGGAAACCTCTGATATTTCAGCAACTGCTGCAACTCAAAATAAGCATCTTGCTTTAACTTTTGTTCTACCGCCGACAGATCCGCATTAGATTGAACCGCAGCCTCTTTTCGAGTCACTTTAACTGCCTGCGGTTGAGCTTTCACCTCCAGATCCGGCGGTGTCCAAATAGGCGGCACAGTTGAATTGGCAACTTTCGACTCCGCAACATGGTGGGGGGCAATATTCACCAAGAACTTATAAGCCTCAGTAATAGCAATAAACTTATTCTTAGCCTGTTCGTTTCCCGGATTCACATCGGGGTGATACTGTCTCGCTAACTGCCGATAAGAGGCCTTAACTTGCGATAAACTGGCACCAGACCTCAGTCCTAACTGTCGGTAATAATCTGCAATATCCATTTAGCATGAATGAGCGTTGATAATACCATTAAATATGGCAGAATCCTTAAATGTAAAGATTCTGCCAAAATTTACTGCGAACTACGTTGTAGTGCGAGGGTTGCCCGCACTACGGTCGCGAAAAAATAACTTACGGACGATCTTCGATCACTCTGTCAATCAAGCCGTATTCCTTGGCTTCCTCAGCGGACATGAAATAGTCGCGATCCATGTCCTTCTCGATTTTCTCGATCGGCTTGCCAGTATTCTTAGCATAGATATTATTGAGTTCGTGGCGCAGCCGCAGAATCTCTTTCGCCTCAATCTGAATATCTGTTGCTTGTCCCCGCGTGCCCCCAGAAGGCTGGTGAATCATGATTCGCGAGTGAGGCAAAGCTAACCGTTTTCCTTTCGCACCGGCAGCTAACAGGAAAGAACCCATCGAAGCAGCCAAGCCCACACAAATCGTCACCACGTCCGATTTAATGTGCTGCATGGTATCAAAAATAGCCATGCCTGCCGACACCATTCCGCCTGGGGAATTGATGTACAAAATAATATCCTTACCTGAATCTTCCGAATCGAGATAGAGCATCACAGCGATGATTTGATTGGCAATTTCATCGTCAATGTCCCTGCCCAAGAAAATAATTCGTTCCCGGTAGAGGCGATCGTAGATATTAATCCACTGAGTATCATAACCACCCGGCATTTTGTAGGGAACTTTTGGCACACCTATAGGCATAATTCGGAACTCCGTTTAGTTGATAATTGGTGATCGGGCAATTGGGAATCGGGCATCGGGCATCGGGCATTGGGAATTGGTAATTGGGAATTGTTAGTCATAAAAAGACTATTGAATAACTAATCAGGGTAGAAACTACTAGCCATTAACCCTTAATTCTTACTCATTCCCCATTCCCCATTCCCCATTCCCCATTCCCAGTTAGATGACTCCAGCCGGCAGCGGTTTCGGCAATTCTTCCGAACTTTCAAGAACGCGATCGATCAAACCGTATTCTTTAGCTTCATAAGGCGTCATGTACAGCAACCGATCCATATCTTTAGTAATCTTTTCGATCGGTTGGCCAGTACAGCTTGCAAAAATATCAAGCATCGTCGCTTTATTTGCCAGCACTTCCTTAGCCCGAATTTGAATGTCGCTTGCTTGACCCCGCGTGTAAGCCTTGGGTTGGTGCAACACAATAGAAGCGTGGGGCAAACTCGCTCGAAAGCCTTTTGTACCAGCCGCTAACAGCATCGCAGACATCCCCATTGCCGAACCGAGGCAAATAGTGTGTACGGGCGGCTTAATGTACCTGATCGTATCGCAGATAGCGAAGGCTTCTGTTTCAAAGCCGACGGGTTCGCCACTGTAACCAGAAGTGCCGGTCGAGTTGATGTAGATTTTGATCGGCTTCTCGGGGTCTTCGTACTGCAAGAACAACAGTTCAGCGATAATCAGTTCTGTTACCGCAGGCACTAGAGGCATACCCAGATAAACGATCCGCTCCTTCAGCAACAGGGATGGCAAATCGGGAGGTGGCGTCCGAGAGTTCCCTTCCCCGTAGTATGGCGATTGCACAGCTTTAATTGGTGTGTTCATATAACCGAAATGTTGCCTGAACTGATGGAGCTATTCTTAAAGAAATAGTAACGCAATCTTTAGGTATCCCGCATGAAAGTTAGTTTGCTCCCGGTTTTAAACGACCCTAACCTTGACGCTGCCGCGCCCTCAACGCAGCGCCAGCTAGCAATTTCGGTGTCTGCGACGGCAAGCTCGATCGACTCCAGCGTACCCTTAAACCTGTGCCTGATTCTAGACCACAGCGGTTCGATGGGCGGACGCCCCTTGGAAACCGTCAAACAAGCTGCCGGACGGTTGCTCGACAGGTTGAAGCCCGGGGATCGCTTTTGCGCGGTGGCTTTCGACCATAAAGCCAAAGTCCTCGTCCCCAATCAAATTGTGGGAGATCCCAGCAGCATTAAACGGCAAATTGAGCAATTGCGCTCGGCCGGCGGCACAGCAATTGATGAGGGCATTAAGTTAGGTATTGAAGAGTTGGGCAAAGGCAAAAAAGAAGCTATATCTCAGGCGTTTCTGCTGACTGACGGCGAAAACGAACACGGCGACGACAGCCGCTGTTTGAAGTTGGCTAAATTGGCTGCCGACTACAACATGACTTTAAATTCTCTGGGATTTGGCGATAACTGGAACCAGGATATTTTGGAAAAGATTGCTGATGCTGGCGGCGGTGCTCTGGCTCACATTCAGCGTCCCGAAGATGCGGTTGACGAGTTTAGCAAACTATTTACTCGCATCCAAGGTGTAGGTTTGACTAATGCTTATTTGCTATTTTCACTGATGCCAAAAGTGCGGTTAGCCGAACTCAAACCGATCGCCCAAGTTGCCCCGGATACGATCGAATTGCCAGTACAGCAAGAGGGCGATCGTTTTATGGTGCGCCTGGGAGATTTAATGAAGGATATAGAGCGAGTAGTTTTGGCTAATATTTATATTGGACAGTTGCCCGAAGGTACACAGGCGATCGGGCAATTGCAAAT
This sequence comes from Microcoleus sp. Pol7_A1, assembly GCF_036701085.1. Lineage (NCBI taxonomy): Bacteria > Bacillati > Cyanobacteriota > Cyanophyceae > Oscillatoriales > Microcoleaceae > Microcoleus > Microcoleus sp. Pol7_A1. The sequence goes on along the minus strand of NZ_JAUBQD010000050.1, from coordinate 3,468 downwards.
TCGCTACGACGATCCGACTGTCGGTCAAAGTTTGCTTTCCGATCCCGTTGCAGTTTCTGCTAATGTCTTAAAAGTTTATCAGCCAGCACTTAACCCGACTGTGCAGCAGCACATTTTAGCTTTGGCTAAATACCGCCAAACTCAACTGGCAGAAACTAGATTGCAACAGGGCGATCGAGCCGGCGCGGCTACGATGCTGCAAACTGCTGCGAAAACTGCTCTGCAAATGGGCGATAAAAGTGCCGCAACTGTGCTCCAAACCTCTGCTACTCGTTTGCAGGCTGGCGAACAATTGAGTGAAGCCGATCGCAAGAAAACTCGGATTGCTTCTAAAACTATTTTGAAGTAATCCGGCGATTTAAAATTTTAAATAATTTTAAATTGGGCGATCGGACAATTTGGCGATGCGAAATCGCCTCTACAAAAACGAAACCCGCCTGGCCGCGGGTTTCAATATTCTGAGTTTCGCCAGCAGAAAGCGAAAGTCAGTGTAGCCCGATTGTTTCAAGCTGTGGAGCGTGTAGAAGCTCGATCGTTTAGAATGTTTGTATCACCTATCAAGAGTGCTTGTATGAACCAGACAATATCTGATAAAGTACGCTGGACTACCGCCGATTTAGAACTATTGCCCGATAACGGCGATCGCTATGAAATTATTGATGGGGAGCTATTTATAACTAGAGCACCCCATTGGGGGCATCAACAGACTTGTGGCAGATTTTTTTCTTGCCTTGATACTTGGTCGATGTCTACTGGTTTGGGACGAGCCGCCATCAATCCGGGTCTTATTTTCACTGATGCTGATAATGTCATACCTGATGTAGTTTGGGCGAGCAATGAACGCTTGGCTATCTTGCTAGACGAAGCAGGCCATTTAACCGCCGCACCCGAGTTAATTGTTGAAGTATTATCCCCCGGTGCAGACAATCAGAGACGCGATCGAGATTTGAAACTCAGACTCTATTCAGTGCGAGGAGTACAGGAATACTGGGTTGTGAATTGGCAATTGCAGCAAATAGAAGTTTATCGCAGGGAACAAGCAAGTTTAAGGCTGATTGCTACGCTGTTGAGCAATGATGAACTAACTTCGCCTTTGTTGCCCGGTTTTAGTTGTTCAGTCGCTCAAATCTTTGCCTAAATTATGAAATCATCATTTTACAATTTAATTGCTACTCTAGTAATCTTTACTATATTTGGTAATATATTCCCGGCTGTATCTGCTAAATCCTCAGCAATATTAATAGCTCAAAAAACGATTGTTCAAAATCCTGCTGAAGATTTATTCAATAGTGCTTTAGCCAAATCAGAGGCTGGAGACATTGAAGGTGCGATCGCCGATTACACCGAAGCCATCCGCCTCAACCCCAACTACGCCAAAGCCCACAACAAACTGGGCATAATTCGCGCCCGCAACCTCAAAGATTATCCAGCAGCAAAAGCAGATTTCGATCGCGCCATTAAAATCAACCCCAACTACGGCGACGCCTACTACAACCGCGCCAGAGTCCGCGAGTTCTTAGAAGACAAGCCGGGGGCGATCGCCGATTATCATAAAGCAGCCGAACTCTATCAAAAAGATGGCAATACCAACGATTATCAAGATGCCATACAGCATCTTGAAAGTCTGCAAAAATAGAGTGCTTTTGAAAACATAGTATAATATCCTTCGATCTGCGTTCATCCGCGTTCATCTGCGGTTAAACACTCCAAATTAACTATTCAAAAAATGTCCGTAATCTCCACCGTCACCGTTACCGTACCCGCCACAACCGCCAACCTAGGCCCAGGATTCGACTGCATCGGTGCCGCTTTAAGCCTCTACAACCGCTTCCAATTCTCCCGACTCGAACCCTCAGCAACCGAGAAACTAAAAATTACAGTTACAGGCCAAGAAGCCGCCAAAGTCAAGACAGACGACAGCAATCTCGCTTATCAAGCTTTTCTCAAGTTATACGATCGCCTCCAAAAATCGCCGCCGCCCGTAGCCATACATATAGATATGCAAGTGCCGCTGGCTAGAGGCTTGGGAAGTTCCGCTACAGCTATTGTCGGCGGGTTAGTCGGTGCAAATCAATTAGCCGGTGCGCCTTTGAGTCAGGTGGAAGTGATGCAGTTGGCGATCGAACTTGAAGGACATCCCGACAACGTTGTCCCCGCTTTACTGGGAGGATGTCGCCTCGCTGCTAGCAATACACCCCCCCAACCCCCCCTTACTAAGGGGGGGCTAAGAGAAGAATTCCCCCTCCGTGAAGCGGGGCTAACAGAACAATCACCCTTAGATTTAGATGCGGAAATTCTACCATCACCCCCCCTTAGCAAGGGGGGGCAGGGGGGGGGTTCTTGGCAGATTTGCGATATTCCCTGGCATCCGAATATTGTGCCCGTCGTAGCCATCCCCGATTTTGAACTTTCTACAGCCGAAGCGCGCCGAGTTTTGCCCGCAGATTACAGCAGGGCTGACGCGATTTTTAATGCCGCACACCTCGGTTTGCTGTTGCGGGCTTTGGAAACGGGCAATGAAAACTGGCTGCGGTGCGCCCTCCAAGACAAAATTCACCAGCCTTACCGGCAATCTCTGATTAAGGGATATGAAGCGGTGCAACAAGCGGCCCTGAATGCACGGGCCTGTGGAATGGTCATTAGCGGTGCCGGGCCGACGCTTTTGGCTTTAACGGATGCTACTAATGCTGATGCGGTTGTGAGGGAAATGGCGGCTGCTTGGATGGAATTTGGGGTAAAGGCTGATGTAAGGGCGATCGATCTCGACACCCAAGGAGCACAAGTCTCGACTTAATTATTCCAATCCTGGACGCACAACATCTATATAAGCGCCTTTTGTAGGGGCAAAAATAACCGCACTATACGGCATCAGAACCATCAATTATCAATTAACCGCAGGAAAGATTGAAATCGGTTCCCCTGCTGTATCTTTATCGCCAGGATTAAGACAAATTCGCAAAGTTCGCCTTCTTCTGCCGGAACCACAGCCGCATTTTTTCCCTAAATCCTATTTGATTGACTCTTGGTTGAGGTAATCAGAACACATCTGTTTATCCTCTTCTGTCACTTTCGGGTTGGTTCTAAGATAATCGCTAATCCAATTGCAGCCTAATGCCATTAGTTTATCAACATCCCAAATCCATAGCTTGACGATTTTGTCACTGCTTGCAGAAGCCAAAGTCAAGCCATCTGGACTAAAGGCGACGCTCCAGATCGAATCGCTGTGCCCGGTGAGGGTAGCGATGGGTTTTTGGGTTTGCAGGTTCCACAGTTTGATGGTGTGGTCACTGCTTGCAGAAGCCAAAGTCAAGCCATCTGGACTAAACGCGACGCTCAAGGCCGAATTGCTATGCCCGGTGAGGGTAGCGATGGGTTTTTGGGTTTGCAGGTGCCACAGTTTGATGGTGTGGTCACTGCTTGCAGAAGCCAAAGTCAAGCCATCTGGACTAAACGCGACGCTCAAGGCCG
>NZ_JAUBQD010000049.1:22830-56511 GCF_036701085.1 Microcoleus sp. Pol7_A1 | reverse complement strand
AATATCTACCAAAATGGAATTATCGTGCAGTTCCGACTATTTAGCAGACGCTAATGTTATTAAATTTTCATTCCTTATTTGTGCTAGAGATGGATGATGCTCCATTGGTGGAGGTGTGAATTGTTTCGTTCGGATGCTGGTGAACTTGATTCGGTTGTAGGATAGCAGCAAGCAATTCGGGGTAGCGCTGTTCTAGATGGTCAATCTTGGCTTTTGCTCCCCACTTTGCGTAAGCATAGTAAGCATCAATTAAATATGGTTTTGCCAGTTTTTCCTTGCCCCATTCTAAGTAGAATTTTGCAGCGAGTTCGTGAGCAACTGCTTCTTCGTTGATGTACTCGTTTTCTTGGGCGAGGGCGATCGCTTTGTCATACATCTCCATCGCTGCGATTTTTTCATCTAAAACCCGATGCCGTTCTGCCTCCACTAAATAGAATTTATGCAAATAATTCATTGGGGCATGATGCGCCCATTTTTGCATTTTTTCTTGATTAGCTCCTACTCTGTCGAGAATGCCCTGTTGCTCGGATTGTGTAGTATCGCCATACACTGCCAGGCGTACTAAAGAATCGTAAAAATGGAGTATAGGAACAAGGGGCAATGATATCACTGCGCCCAAATACTTCTCGGCTATAGCGATATTCTCAATTGCTTCTGAGTAATTTTCAAACCAGTAACTAAGTAAAAGTTTGTTACAATATATGTAGGCAACTCCTATTTTGTCGTTTGCTTGCTGATACAGTGGCAACTTTACCTGTTCATTCCAGACTTCACCCTTTAGAACACAGGGATTGTCACTTTTTTCGAGAAGATTTAAGGTAATCTGCCAATAGATTTCTAGATAATTAAGCGCTGTTTCTTGCTTAATTTTATGAATAGCATCTTTGTTTCTTGCTATCTCTCTTTCAAGGACAGCTAATTCTTTGCCACTAAAGTAAGCAAAATAGGAAGACGCTAATAGACCATAGCTTGCATATTCTAAATCTCCTGTCTCCATTCCGATAGAGTAGACTGACATCAAAGGCTCTAAGGATTCTCTCAGATGCTCTTTCCAATGTCGGATTAATGTATTTACTATGATGACTGTCTTGGCTTTGATTTCTTGAGCATTTAAGTTTGACAATAGACTTAAAGCCAATTGACCAAACTGATAACCTGAATCAATATCTCCGACAATTCCACAAAGAAGAAGACCATAATTGGCATAAGCAAACGGAGAAACCGAAGCATTACCATATTGAACGGATAAATCTATTTGTTTGCACACCGCCAAAGGCACCAGTTCTGGCGTAGCCATGAATGCAGGAGCAAAGATACTTGATAAAAGTCTCATGGCTGCTAATTTATAGGGATCGGTCATTTGAGGCAGATCAATTAAATCCTCAATTCGCCAATCTTTCACCATTGCCGCAGTGTCGGAGAGTGCTTGTCCAATGTCTGACGGAGTTGGCTGTTGGGGAAACTCCACCCCCAAAAGCTTTAGAACTTGTAGACCCGTATTAACTGCTTCTAAGAGTCGGTTCTGCCCCATATAAGCTTGCATCTGGACTTCATACACTTTAATTTTGTCCAGCAGCGAGGTAGCGCGATCTTGGACTAGATCGATGAGTCTCTGCATTCCTTCAATATTACAGTTCAAAAAAGCTGCTTCTGCTGCTTCTGAGTACAGTGATAATGTCATTTCATATTGATTTTGCCAGCTATTTGCTGTCAGTAATTCTCCACCTATTTTGAAGTATTCAACCGCAGCAGAATAAGCAATAGCAGCTTTGGCTTTCTTTCCAGCAACCAGATTCAACCGTGCTAATTGCTCCCGTTCTGCCTCCTGGGTAATTAGCTCAACTCCCACATTTAAGTGGTTGACAATATCAAAGATTCTTTCTTCTCGATCGGCTTCTGGCGTATTATTTAACAGCCGTTGACCGATTTTTAAGTGAGTAGAGCGCTTTTGGTCTTCAGGAATGAGAGAATAGGCTGCTTGTTGGACGCGATCGTGTAAAAACTTATATTTGGGTAATTGGTCGTGGGTAATTGATAATTGGTCAGATTCCTGACCATTACCGATTACCGATTCGCTATTCCCCTCTGCTTGATAAAACTTATAAACTTCGGTAATGGGTAAAATTAGCCCGTCTTGTAGTGCCTTCCATAAAGCTGTTGCGGTTTCTACTGGCGAATTTTCCTTAACAATTGCCAGCGTCGCCAAATCGAACTGATTGCCAATACAAGCAGCTAACTTTAAAACTTCCTGGGTCTGGGTTGGCAACTTTCGCAACTGAAGTGCCATGAATTCTACTACATCATCCGTTAGTGCCAAGGTGCGCACTCTGGCAATATCGCACTGCCAATACCGCTCTTCAAAATTAAATTTAATTAGCCCATCTTCATGCAAAGATTTGAGGAATTGTGTGCTAAAAAATGGATTGCCTTGCGTTTTCTGATAAACGAGTTCTGTCAAAGGCAGAGCCAACGCTGTAGAACAAGCTAGAGTATCGGCAACTAAACAATTTACGTCTGCTTTAGCGAGCGGAGCTAAGGTAATAGTATTCACCTTTGCTTCAGTTTTTTGAATCTCTGCTAAGGTCAGCATCAATGGATGCGCTGGAAACACTTCGTTATCTCGATAAGCTCCAATTAAAAATAGATAGCAGTTATCAATGTCGCTCATCAGCAGTTGCATCAATTTCAATGAGGCTGAGTCTGCCCATTGCAAATCGTCCAAGAAAATTACTAAAGGATGTTCTTTTGTGGTGAATAGCTGAATGAATTTTTCAAACAACAAATTAAAGCGATTTTGCGCGGCACTGCCAGAAAGTTCTGGGACTGGCGGTTGCTGTCCGATAATACGTTCTAGTTCGGGAATTACCTCAACGATTACCTGAGCATTCTCCCCCAATGCTGCCAGGATTTGAATCTTCCACTGCTCTACTTTAGCGTCGCTTTCCGAGAGCAATTGTCCTATTAAATCGCGAAAAGCTTGTACAAAAGCTGAGAAGGGCTGGCTGCGCCCAAATTGGTCGAATTTGCCTTTGATGAAGTAGCCTCGCTGCCTCACAATTGGTTTTTGAACTTCGTTGACAACAGCGGTTTTGCCAATGCCGGAGAAACCGACAACGAGCATCATTTCGGTGCTGCCGGCACTCACGCGCTCAAAGGCCGATAGCAGGGAGAATACTTCGCTTTCTCTACCGTATAATTTTTCTGGGATGATGAAGCGATCGCACAAATCTCGCTGCCCTAAATCAAAGTTAGTCAGTGTCCCTGTCTCTTGCCACTGGCACAAACAAGTTTCTAAGTCGTACTTGAGTCCTAGGGCGCTTTGATAGCGACCTTCAGCATTCTTCGCCATCAGTTTGCTGACAATATCAGACAGTACCAATGGAACACTCTGGTTGACTATTGAGGCTGCCAGTGGCTGTTTGGCGAGGTGGCAGTGTACCAAATCCATTGGGTCATCCGTTTGGAAGGGTAACTTTCCTGTTAGTAATTCGTAGAATGTTACTCCTAGCGAGTAGAAATCTGTGCGGTAATCAATGCCTCGGTTCATTCGCCCAGTTTGTTCGGGAGATATGTAAGGTAAAGTGCCTTCGAGGACGTTGGGATTTTGAATTTCTTGGGTTTCGCGCGGCAGCAGGGAAGCGATGCTCAAATCAATCAGCTTGACTTCTTTGCTGACCGGGTTAATTAGAATGTTGGCGGGCTTGAGGTCTTTATGGATGACTCGGTGGCGATGAAGTCCGTCCAGGGCGTTGGCAATTTGAATCGCAATGGGAAAAAACTCGTTAACGGGCAAGCCTTCTAGAGGTTCGTTGCTAGCGGATGCTAGATTAGCCAGGTAGCTACATAAGGAAATTCCGCCAAAGTCTTCCATCACCAGAGCATAGCGGTTATGATAGCTCTCCAGGCTGTATGCCTTGACAGTGCCGGGGATATTTAAGTTTTTAGCAATTACGTATTGGTTGCGGAAGTGAAGCAGTTCGTTGAAGCTGGGAAAGTTATTTCGCAGTAGTTTGATCGCGACGGGTTGCCCATTTGACGAGCGAATGCCACGATAAACTAGAGTTCGATTTCCTGCGTATATTTGCTCGTTAATGTCATACCCTAGGAAAAGTTTTGCGCTCTTAGTCATATCTACGTATTCCTACTGCTTCTGTCAAGCCTGAAGCTTCTTAGAGTTACTATCTACTATTTTCGCTCGCTCTCCTGTGCTATTCAGTCAAGTACATTTTTCTTAATATACTTTGTGGATCAATTTATGAAAGTGCGAGTTTAAAACAATAGTGGAAGATTTTATGTAAGAGCTGTTGATACTTTAGTTAAGATTAAGTAGAAAATGAATGAGACTAATGCTGATTGAACTACAGCAGATGATTGAAGAGGAATTTAAGAGGCTAATCAGGTACTTAAGAGTATTTTTGAAACCGATACTTGATTGCGATCGCCTATAAAATCTAATCTCTAGTTTACATCATAATTTAATGTCATCCGTACAATTGTACCGGATCTGGATTTAAAGCGGGAAGCAGAGGAAATCGAGTTTCTGCGCCAGATTGCGGATCGCTTGGGAGTCGCCCGATCGCAAGCTGAATTATTTGACCAGATGCCACAACAAGCTGCCAAACTCTCAGAAGTGAATCAGCTATTAAATGCCAAAGTTCAGAAGCGGACAATGAAACTAGCCCAAGTCAATCACCCACTGCAAGCAGAGATTAGAGTTCGTCAACGATCGTCGGGATATCTGGCAATTGAGGCAGCGCCGCGATCGCCATTCGGCTAAGTTTTTTACTTGTCAAGTAATTTCAGGAAATGAATTACTGATTGACATATCCAACTAAATTTGTTGATTCCGGAATTAGTCACTGCAGCAGCAGGCGGAACACCGTTCCTTGAGGCATCGCTAGGCCAACGGACGATCGCCCCGACGCTTTCCGATCGCGCTTTTCATTTCAGTGAGCTAAAAAACTCGCTTGCTGAGCGTCGCAGTGCGTCCAGGAGGGGCAGAAAGCTCTCATCAAGAGGGTTTCTGAGCTTTTGCGTATCATCCTGTCTCTTTTTGCGGAACAGAAATCTTGCTTGTTCTCGAAAGGCGTAAACTTGATGCTCGCGCCACCTATAATGAGAATCGTTATCATTCGCAAATTAGCAATTTTCATGCAAGCGAACTCAGAAGCCACGCCCCACCAAATTGATTTAGCTTTAATCGGCGCTGGGCCCCATGCCCTGACTCTGACATCACACATATTGAAAAAACGCAAGAGCCTCCGGGATAAACTTTTAGCATTCGATCCGAGCGGCGAATGGCTGACTCAGTGGCGGAGGCAATTTGCAGCTTTAGAAATCGAGCACTTGCGATCGCCCGCAGTGCACCATCCAGATCCCAACCCTTATGAATTGCGGAGGTTTGCCGAAAATCGCTCCTCCGAATTGTTCCCCCCCTACGATTTGCCCGGAAGTCGGTTATTTGAGGAATTTTGTGGCGACACAATTAAACGGTGGCAATTGGGCGATCGAGTTATCAAAGCAAAAGTTACCCGCATTCAGCCGAAATCCGGCCGTTTCCGCCTGTGGTTTGAAGACGGAAAAAGTGCGATTGCCCGCCGAGTAATCGTCGCCGCCGGAAGTGGAAAACCGCATTTACCAGCGTGGGTAAATCAAATTCAAACACAGCATCCCGCCGAAAGAATTCGCCACTCCCATCAAGTAGATTTGCGAACTTTGCAATTGCACGGAGAACAAATATTAATTGTCGGCGGCGGACTAACCAGCGGACATTTAGCACTAGGAGCAATTGCCAAAGGAGCCCAAGTCCTGTTAATGACGAGGCGCTATTTCCAAGAAAAACTCTTTGATGCCGAACCCGGTTGGTTGGGACCAAAATACCTCAAAGGATTCGCCGCCGAACCAGATTGTCATTCGCGGTGGGAAACCATTCAACAAGCCCGCAACGGTGGCTCGATGACACCGGAAATTATGACACAGTTGCGGAGGCTCTGCCACAGCCAAAAGCTGACATTTCACGAACAGTGCGAAGTTGTTGGCGTTCGGTGGGAAAATAACAGATGGACTGTTGATTGCAGCGGTGGGGAGACGTTATTTGTCGATCGAATTTGGCTAGCAACCGGCACCAAACTAGACATTGCAGCCGAGCCCATGTTCCAAGAAATGCTAGAAACGCATCCCCTTGAAATAGTTAAAGGTTTGCCAGTCTTAGACAAACACCTGCGTTGGCCCGGATGCGAATTATTTTTGACTGGTGGTTTAGCCGCGCTGCAAGTGGGGCCAGCCGCAAGAAACCTTTCAGGGGCGAGAATGGCGTGCGATCGCATTGTACCGGCGATCGTCAAATCCAGCATTGCACTCTCGCCAGCAATAATTAGTCAGCAATCATTAGTTATCAGTGAGTAGCGATCGGTTATTAGTTAAGCTGTTGTACATTTAAATTGCATATTTCTGGCGTCGGATCAATGAGCCACTCATGGTTTGATTATTTATTGACACACAACTTAAATGCTGAGCGAGCTTATTAGCAAGTTACTTTTTAACTCGCGGGTAATCATAGCAATTTCACAAATTCCTACTACAAACATTGGATTTCTTTACTTATTCCAATACCTGCGCCAGTGAAACAGATTCTCCCATAAATTGCGCGAAAAAGTATTGCTACCCAAGCGCTGCGACTCCCAAAGAGCAGCAGTTTGACCGTTAATTGCCGAAAAACTCGACCAAATATAAGGAAGTTGGGCGATCGCCTCAACCTTCATCCCGTGACGCACAGCCAAAGCGATCGCGTGAATCAACTCAGCAGCTTGCGGCCCCACAATACTCGCTCCCAAAATCTCCCCGTTGCGACGCCCGACAATCTTACAAAAACCCGTTGTATCCCCGGACATTTGAGCTCTTTCAACATTCTTGAAATATTCCCGACAAACAATGAGATCGTCTCCAAAACGGCGCCTTGCTTGGGCTTCAGTCAAGCCAACCCTCGCCAACTGCGGATCGGAAAAAATCGCCCAAGGAATCCCGCGATAATCTATTTGAAACAGGGGCAAAAACAAAGCATTTTTCACAGCAACCGCAGCTTCGTAATTAGCGATGTGAGGGAACGGATAACCCCCAGCAACATCGCCGATCGCATAAATGCGGCGATTAGTTGTTTGCAGCTTTTCATTTAAAATCACCCCGCGAGCGCTGAATTTAACCTTAGCCGCTTCGAGATTTAACGATGAAAAATTGTGCCCTCTACCGGCGGCCAGAAAAATCTCCTCAGCTTCGATCGCCCTTGGCCCAGCTTGAATCCACTTTTTACCCTCAATCACCCTAGCTTGAGTAACCTCAGTAGCAGTGAGAATCCGCACTCCTTCAGCTTCCATTCCAGCTTGCACCAAACCAGCAGCCTCCCGGTCTTCTTTAGCCAAAATGTGCGAACTTTTCACCACCAAAGTGACAGCAACTCCCAGCCGAGCAAAAGTCTGAGCCACTTCGACACCGCTGGGATCTGCGCCGATTACAGCCAAACTTTTAGGCAATTGTGAAAGTTTTGCTAATTCCCCGACAGTTTCCGAAGTAAAAAAGCCAGCCGAGGAAAGTCCTTCAATATTGGGAATCGCCGGCAGAGTTGGACAAGCTAGCAAATAACAGAGCGATCGCAATGAACGCCCGCCCACAACAAAAGCCAAATCCGGTTTCGCAACAAACTCGCCGCTGCCAAAAATAACATCGACTCCGCGAGCAGCTAAAACGCCGAGAGAATCAATTTCTGACAAGTTAGAAACAACACCCTCTGCCCACTTTAGAACCCCGTCAAACCGCAATTCGCTCGGCATGGAGGAATTAGCGACTTCCCAGCGAACCCCTAACTGCTGGCGGCTGATCTGCTGGGCAAAACGAGCAGCCTCCCTCAAAGTTTGGCTGTATCTCAAACCAAGGTCGATCGACTCTTTCCCCCCTGTCGGCAAATCTTGCGAATTACTTAGCGGTTCCACCAAAGCAACGCGGGCCGGGAAATTAGTTGCAGTCAAAGCAGCATAGCGTCCGGCCGGAGTCCCACCAATAATCACTAAATCATAGTCAAGCATAAATAAAGAAGTCAATCGATTTTAGATTTTAGATTTTAGATTTTAGATTTTAGATTCAAGCATTGACCCCACGGATAAATTCGGGGGTTCCTTTATCGGATACAGGTTTTTTATTTCTGGACGGATGAATCCGGGGGCTTGTATCCTGGATGCTTTCGGTCAGTAGTCATTAGTCATTAGTTAGTAGTTTACGACGATCCGCGCGCGGGGTCAGAAACCCGGTTTCTTCCTAGATATTTCGCTGCAAAACCCAATATTTATCATAGAAACCGGGTTTCTTGGGGATGTCCGCTCAAACGACCAATAAAATCGGTTTGTCAACTTTTATTGGTTGTTAATAGTCAACAGTCAACTGACAACTGACAACTGTCAACTGTCAACAGTCAACTGACAACTGTCAACTGTCAGCTAACGAATAACTTCGGCAAGTCCAGCAATCAGTCGCAGATTGTCCGCCCTTGAGCGCACGGCCACCCGAAAAAACCGATCGCCCAACTCAGGAAAACTCAAACAATCCCGAATCAAAATCCGGTGTCGTTCCAACAGACTTTTTTGAATCAAAGAAACCGACATCGACGACTCAACCAACAAGAAATTAGCCGCCCCGGCAAAAGGCTGCAAACCCGGTAAATTAGCCAAACCCTCAAATAGCTCTCGGCGAGCCACAGGCAGCCAATCCCAAGTTTGCCGCTCAAACACAGTATCTCGCACTACAGCAGCAGCAGCAGCAGCAGCCAAAGCATTCACAGGCCAAGGATCGCGCTGCAACTGCCAGCGGGCCAGAATATCGGGATGGGCGATCGCACAGCCCAACCGCAATCCCGGCAGAGAATAGAATTTAGTGAGCGATCGTAAAATCACCAAATTCGGAAACTCCTCAACAGCATCGATCAAAGTTTCCTGCTCAGAAGGCGGTAGAAAGTCCATAAAGGCCTCATCTACCACCACCATACCTAACTGCTTCACATAAGGCAAAATCGCCTCCCTATCAAACAGCAAACCCGTAGGATTGTGCGGGTTGTTCAGGAGTAAACCTCGATCGGCATCGAGAGCAAGAGGAACCGGGAGATGGAAAGAAGGGGAGACAAGGGAACGGTTAGAAACCGACAAATCATCCGTTTCTAACGGGCGAACAGGCTCCGCGTCCAACAATTGGAGATCCAAAGGACATTTGAGCACCTTCCCCCCGAAAGCCGAAAGAGCCCGCCAGTAATCGCCAAAAGCCGGAGTCACCAAATAAGTCGCCTCCAGCTTCGACAAATCCCAAGCTGCCCAAGTCAACAATTCCGCCGAACCATTCCCCGGCAAAATCCAATCCGGGTCAACATTCAAAGCCTCACCCAAAGCAGTCCTGAGCTCTCCATAATCCGGGTCTGGGTAAGCCGTCAGACTGCTCAAGTGTGCTTGAATCGCATCCAGGGCCGACTCAGGAGGGCCCAAAGGACTGATACTCGCAGAAAAATCGAGAATAGCAGAGGGAGGGCAGCCTGCCAGTGCGGCTGCCCAAGCTAAATTCCCACCGTGTACAGGTCTAATCAAGACTCAGTTCGCCAGTTATTCCGCGTTTTTCGGCGGTGCAACTCTGTCCTTAAACAACTTCCCTGCGGAAAATGCAGGAACTCGGGTTGCTGGGATTTCCATCTTGTCGCCAGTTTTGGGATTGCGACCCTCGCGGGCTTTGCGTTCCCGCGATTCAAACGAGCCAAAACCGACCAGCGTCACCTTGTCGCCGTCGGAGACAGCTTCCATGATTGCTTCCAAGGCTGCACTCAAAACAGCATCTGCCTGTTTTTTAGTGACACTAGCCTTTTCCGCCACTACATCAACCAATTCACCTTTGTTCATTGCGCACTCCTTCAGGGTTTGCAAAATACGTCAAACAGAGTTCAACTATTAGCTGTGAGTTATCAACTGCATGGGGGTGTGGCTTGGGAGGTTTGGGTTGTTCCCTTTGGCTCCTGTCCGCTTCCCCAATTCAAAACTCCTGCTGAATACTAATTACCCTAGGGTAATTGGTCAGAAAAGGAATTTTTGTTTCTAATTGCTGAAAACCCCACAGCATCTAATTTTCACTGCATTATTCTAAAGTCTTGCCGACCGTTATGGATCGGTGGAACCTTTAATTTATATGGAACTTGGCAACTTTTTAGAATTAATACCCAAAATTAGGTAAAAAAATACCACTTTGGAGAGAAGATTTCTCGCCTCGGTGGATGTGCTCTCTGAAAACAATGAAAAACCGAAAGAATAAAATGTCATTTGTCAAGGGCTAAAGGAAAAGTTTTTTCCTTCTTCCTTCTTCATTTCCTGCTCTTTCCTTCCCCCGTGGGGCAGGGCTGTTTCATTCTCCCGAAACCCGCTAGGGACTGAAGTCCCTGTCTCATAGCTGAAGTCGTCTGAAGACGACTGAAAGAGTCATGTCTAGTCCTCTAAAAGAGGACTAATGAGTTCTAAAGTCCTCTTTTAGAGGACTTTAGCTTTGAGGCAGGGGTTTCAACCCCTGTCGGACTGAGGGGAAAGAGCGTCAAGTTGACACCAATGCCCTCTTCCCTCTTCCTTCGCTCTACTGCCTCGGCTGGACGGGCTGGCTGCGCTGCAACAGTTGGCGCGCGTCGGGACTGATGTTGTTTTGGTAGCCAAAGTTCGATCGATCGCTATCATCCAAAATCTGCGGAGTCAGCAATACAATCACTTCCGCCCGCTGGTTGGTCTTAGTGGTTCTCCTGAACAAGGAACCAATTATCGGCAAATCTCCTAAAATTGGAATCTTGCTCGCTTCAATCTGTTCATTGTCGCTGATAATCCCCGAAACAATCAAAGTCTGGCCGTCCCGCAGGCGGATTAGCCCCGATTGCAAAGATCGCTCAGTAAGCAGTCTGATCTGATTGGTGTTATTACCGGTAGTGACGAGGTTTTGAGGTACGCCGATTCCCCTGACGATCGGGTTCACCCGCAGAGAGACAAAACCGTTGTCGTCCACTCGATCGATCGCCACCCCCAACTGCAAACCAGCCCTGTCTTTGACTGCCGTCACCGTTGTGTTACTTGTATTTCCGGTAGTCTGCGTTTCCGACGTGATGTTACTAAGCACCTCTTGAGTAATATTCACATTCGCCGTTTCCCCTTCTTGGACAACCAGAGTCGGATCTGTCAGAATTTTGGCATTCTGGGTGAGAATCTGTGCCTGCAAAGTAGACAGGAACCTCCTGGGATATTGGAAAAGCGGGAACAAGCCGAAAGTCGCACTTCCCACAGAGGTTAGCTCCCCAGTGGTTAAGTCTCTCTCAAACGGCTCGTAATCGGTAATCCCAACTCGCCTAGGGTCATCAGTAATCGGCGCTGTCGGCTGCACGAACAACCCGCCGCCGGGTGCTGTCAGCGGTACGTTAAGTAGCCTGCCGTTCGGATCGTAGAAAGGCTCCCCGATTACTGGGTTGCCGACGATCGGTCGATTAGTTAGGCCCCCAACAGCAGCGTCCCTACTGGGCGGATTGATGCCACCAAAATTGAGACTTGCCGCCCCGCCGTCATTGACAAAGAAATTGTTATTAATTCCGAAAGAGAAACTGCTGTTAGCGGTGTTGTTTCCCGACAAGTTGATATCGATCACCTTGACGTTGACAGCCACTTGACGGCGGCGCAAATCTAGCTGCGTCAAGAAAGCCACAGCCATGTCAACCTTGCGCGGGTCGCCCACCAAAGTGATGGAATTGAGCCGAGAATCCGCTAGCACTGACAGTCCCCTCAGCAAGAGCGGCCCGGTGCCTTCCCTAGCGCCGATCGCCTTAATGTCCGGTTCCCTAATTTCCACATCCCGCGCAGCATTTCCCTGGCCCACGCTTTGAATCGTCACCCGAGTAATCGGCAGTTGAGTTTCCGCGCCTTGAGCGCTCAAAAAGTTAGCTGCATCCGTAGACCGAACTTGATTGAGCCGCAGAGTCCGAATGATAATATTGCGCGAGTCGATCGGCAAGCTAGTCCCTACAAAAATCGTCCGCCCTTGGCGGTTAGCTTGCAGCCCGCTAATCCGCAGCACGTAGTTGAAAACATCTTGCACCGACTCATTTTCGATGTCCAAGGAAATCTTCGGCCCTTCATCGGAGCCTGTCGTTCCCGGTGCAGCCGCGGGTTGGCCGGGTTGACCGGGTGCCCCGCCGCCTGTAAAAGCGATGTTCAATCCCGCAGCGCGGGCCAGCAGAGCCAAAACGTCCCGGACTGGGGCATCCCGCAACACCAAGCGGGGGATGCGTTCTCCCGAACTCAGTTCAATATTTCCCACGCCGGGGGCGATGTTAGACACCGCGATATCTCCCAAGGGGGGAGCCACGGCCCGCGGTTGGAAAGGCGGCGCCTGATTTGTCTGAGATTGAATCTCGCTGGGGAGGGGCGGACGATCGTTTCTGGTAACAGTAACTTCGGGATTTGGCAGCAGCACGCCTGGGTTTTGCGACGTGCGAATTTGGGGAGCCGGTCGGGGAGCTGTTTGGCTCAGTGGCAGTCCCGGAGGCGGCGGAGGTGCAGTTTGGGCAGACTGTGCAGTCCCGCCCTGTCCGGCAACGCTGAGGACGATGCTTTGGCCTTGTCCCGGAACAATTTGTCCGTTGGGAACTCCGTTGGTGCCCGCCACCACAACGCGGATGCTGTTAGCCTCTACCTGGCTGATTTCTACTGAAGAAATTCCCGGGGCGGGGTTATCTTGACGGAAGCTGTTGCCTTGTGGCAAGCGAAGCTGGGTGTTAATAATTGTGGCTTGGTAAGTATTGCCGTTATTGATGGCGAAAACTTGCGGGCGATCGCCCTTTTCCGTAGCTAGGACAATATTTACCCCATTATTGCCTTGACTTACTTGCACTCCTGTGACTTGAGTCGGCACTGCCAAGACGGGGGCTTGGGCGATGATAACTCCTGCAGCGCTGCATAAGAGTCCTCCACTTAACCGTAGATGCTGTTTCACGTTCTCTCCTCAACTACACTTTGTTATTTGTTGTTAGCAGTCTTTTGTCGCTAGCTGCTAAACTGACTGAAATATTCTCGATTCGATTTTGAAAGGAGAAGTTATGCCCTTTTCGATTTTAGATTTTCGATTAGGAATAACTGATGATATAAGGGTTAGAAGCTATCCTACAGTTTCATTATTTTTTGGAACTGATATTAGAATAAATTCGGTCTGAAACCGAATTTTTGAGTGCCATATAATAAATTATTTGATGGCATTCCTAATTTTTTGACTTCTACCTTCAATCTTCAAAGTTCTACCTTCTGCCTTCTCCATTTTTGTGAAATAGCGACTTGGGAATAATAGCTAATATCCGCCAAACAACCGCTACTTAGCAACAGGACTCGGAGCCGCAATTGGCGCTTTTTCTTCTTGCTTTAATGGCAGCAGCGCGTGCAAGTCAAAAGCAGTTTTAATTTTAGTTGGCGGCTGCTCCACAGGAACTATTTTCCCTTTCAAAAAGTCAACTTCAATTGCCTGATTTGATGCTAGCAATTCAGATTTCAAATTCCTCACTACCAACAGCGACTGCATCAACTCCAAGTTACGCATAAAATTGCGGGTTTGAGCGAAAGTCCCTTCAAACTCTACCTTAAATTTTTTGCGTCTGAGCTTGCCAGCCAGGGACGGCCCGAAGGATGTATCGGCCAGAATATCTGGGTCTGGAGCTCCCGGCGCGGCCGTTGCTGCTGCTGGCGGGATATCCGGCTCAAATTTGGTAATTTTAGCCTTGAGGTCATCTCCTTGCACGCCGGCGTTGATTCTATTAACCAGTTGGGTCATGTCCAGCAAAAGCGTGTTGGCGCTGGCGTCGCTGGCAAACATTGCCGTCACGTTGGCGCGGCGCTGTTTTGCTTCTTCTTGCTTTGCTTCTGCTTCTGCCTTTCTTTGAATTTGAGTTTGCAATTGCAGTTGCGTTTGCTTGCTTTCGCTAAGTTTTTGCTTGAATTCGCCGCTTTTTTGGAATTCGGGCAGTACGAACTGGTAGCCGAGGTAGCCGGCAATTCCGAGACCTAGAACCGCGACGCCGATTGCTTGGACTTGGGGCGTCAGCTTAATCCCGAATATTTCCTTAGCTGAGGACTCTTCTGCTTTTCCGCCGCTGGGAATAAACTCATTTGCTGCTGTCATTGTTTTTTCACCTCTGGTTTTTGTGGTTCTAGCACTCCTTTTTCTTGAAGTGTTTCTATCCGTATTGCTAGCCCGTCTGCTTGCTTGCTCCGCAGCTCGGGGAGCAACTCGGAGGCTCCCGTCGGGCTGAGCGTTGTTTCAATTTTATATTCCACCACCGGCCGCAGTTTGGGAAGTTCTGCTGGTGCTGCTGCGTTTTGGTTGCGCACTTGTAATTGTGCGGGGTTGTTTTTTAATGTGGCCGCTACCAGTTTGGTATCGGTGTTGAGGAAGAAAGGAGAGCGCTGGACTAGCAACATAAAGTCGTTAACTTGAGCAAAGGTACTGGCTATCCCTGAAATTTGTACTTTTGCTGCCTGCGGCGGCGGAACGACGGGGGCGGGAGCAGCAGCCGGGGTGGGGCTGGCTGGAGACGGACTCGCCCCTGGGGAGGCAGCGGGAGTTGCTGCGGGGGGAGGGGGTGCTGCTGCAACGGGGGACGGACTGGGGTCGATTTGCTCGATTTTGGCAATTTGCACGCCCGCCGGAGTGCGGGCACTCAGGTCTTGCAGCATCGCCGACCAAGGTTTAATTTGGTCGAATACTCCGGCTAATGCTTTGTATTCGGCGGTAACTTGGTCGGTTTCGGCGTTGATGGCTTTGATGGTGTTGGCTTGAGTGTTTAACTTTGCCAGTTCTTCGTCGATGGTTGCTTGTTGTGCGGCCAAGTTGGTATTGTCGTTAGTCGCCCACCACCAAGCGCCCATGACTGCGGCGTTGAGGCCGAAGGCAAACAGCAGCGCCCCAATTAGGGGCAGTTGGTCTTTGGCTCCACCGGAACTTTTTTTAGCTGAGCTTTTGGCTGCTGCGACAGGTTTGTAGTCCGGCCGATCGTTGAGAAAATTAATATCTAGGCTGTACATGGCTTCACTCGATTTTATAGCAGAAGGAAGAAGGTAGAAGGCACAAGGTAGAAGGTAGAAGGTAGAAGGTAGAAGGTAGAAGGTAGAAGTAAGAAGGAATCGACCGCTTATGTTTCAGCAATTAAGAAGGTCCTAACTGTCTTGGCTGTTGCTATAGATTTAAATTTGAAATTTTAGATTTTTGACAGAACCCAAGATTGCTGGTACAAGTGAAGGATTTATTTAGGGAAGAAAGAAACAACTTTCTTCCTTCTACTGAAGGAATGGGCTGCTTCTACCTCAGAGATATTCTACCTTTTACCTTCTACCTTCTACCTCCAATATTCTACCTTCTGCTTTCTGCCTTCTTCTTTGGGCAGGGGTTTTTACCTAAAATTCTCAAATCGGTTTTTCTCCGACCTAAAACTGTTAGGTCACATCACCTCCCTCAGTCCTAAACCTAGGGCGACTCCTAAACCTGCTCGCTGTTCTGGGGTAATTTCTTCGCTGATTTCGAGTCCTAGGGTTTCGATGGGATCGACTTGAGATGCCGGCAAGCTTAATCTTTGCATGAAAAATTCGTCTAGTTTGCCGATCGCAGCTCCAGGACCCGCTAGCAGCAGTTGCGCTACTTCAAGTTCTTCGCTCTGGTTGAGGTAAAAGTCTACTGAGCGGCGCAGTTCGTCTGCTAGTTCTCCCAATACTTTAATCATCGCATTTGTGCCGGGATTGGCGTCTCCAGACGCGCCCATTGTATCTGTGACTGGCAGAGTCATGCCTTGCAGTTCGCTGGTGTCTCTGGTTGGCGGCAGGTTCATAGCTTGGTTGAGGGCGGTCTGGATTTGGTAGGTGCCGATCGGGATGGTACGGTTGAACTGAGGTATGCCGTCCACTACTATAGCTAACTCGGTGCTGTCAAATTCTATGGCGGTGAGAACTGCTGCTTCTTGGGAGGAAAATTGTTGCAGTTGTTCTTTGAGGGTGCGGATTAGGGCAAAGCTGGTTACTTCTAGTACGTCTATAATCAGTCCGGCTTCTTTGAAGGTTTCGATGTATGTGTCGGTAACTTCTCTGCGGGTTGCTACTAACACGACTTGCACTTTTTCTACTCCGTCGTCATCTACAAAAAGGCCTATTTTTTGATAGTCTACGTCGGCGTCTTCTCTGGGAAACGGCAAGTACAGTCCTGCTTCTGCGTTCATGTAATCCCGCAGTTCTTCTTCGTTGAGCTCTGCGGGAACTGGGATGAGGCGGATGACGGCTTCGCGGCCGGGAATGGCTGTGGCTACTCGCTTGGCTTTGATTTTGTTTTCGGCGAGGACGGCTTTTATTAGTTCTGCCATTCCTGGCGGATCGACTATTTGTCCTTCTTGTACATAGTCTTCTGGAACTTCTATTGAGGCTAGGATGCCTAATTTTAATGCCTGAGCTTTCTTTTCGAGCTGAATGATGTTGATGCGGTCTGGGGCTATTTCGATCCCGATTCCTGGCTGGCGTTGGGAAAGTAGACCTTTGAAAAAGTTAACCATGTGATTGGGTCGCCGGTAATTGCTATTTTTTTCTTTTGTAGTTGGCCAGCCTGATTCAGCGCGCCCGGTGTTGGAGGGTTGGTTTCCAACTGCCGCAAGAGTGCTGCAATCTCGGTATCCCGCCGTAGCTGCGCAGATCCGTCTGTGTTGCGCGATCGCTAGTTCCGATTTTATGCTATCCAATTTACTTGACAATAGCTATTCTGCTGCGAATGTCAATAAATTCCAGCTCGATCGACCGAAAACCTGCCGATTCTGCAAAAAAACAGACTATCTCGCTCCTGGGCCCAGGTACAAAACTCTGTTACGGACTCGATCGCGCTTGATTCGGGCGATCGCTTTTTTCTCTAACGGTTCCCATAACTCTCAAATTTTATTCTATGAAACGTAAATCTTGGCAACTGTTTGCTGTTTTTGGGCTGGTGGGGCTGCTGCTGGCTGCGGTGGTGAGTTGCAGCAAGCCGGCTGTTAATTCCCAGGCAAATAATACGCAGGAAATCGAGTTCTGGACTATGCAACTTCAACCTCAGTTTACTGAGTATTTCAACAAGACGATCGCCGGTTTTGAAGCAGAAAATCCGGGGGTAAAGGTGCGTTGGGTGGACGTTCCTTGGTCGGCTATGGAAAGCAAGATTTTGGGCGCGGTTTCGGCGAAAACTGCGCCGGATGTGGTGAACCTGAATCCCGATTTTGCTTCGCTGTTGGCGGGACGCAATGCTTGGCTGGATTTGGATTCTCGGATTCCGCAGCAAGTTCGATCGCTCTATCTCCCAAATATCTGGAAAGCTAGTATGCTCGACGGCAAGAGTTTTGGCATTCCTTGGTATCTCACGACTGGGGTGACAATTTACAATACGGAGTTGTTGAAGAAGGCTGGAATTGCTAAGCCTCCTGCTACCTATGCCGAGTTGGCAACTGTTGCCAAGCAGGTGAAGGAAAAGACTGGTAAGTTTGCTTTTTTTGTGACTTTTGTGCCGGAAGATTCGGCGGAAGTTTTGCAATCTTTCGTGCAGATGGGTGTGCCTTTGGTGGATGCTAAAGGCAAGGCTGCTTTTAATACTGCTAAGGGGAAAGCTGTTTTTCAGTATTGGGTGGATTTGTACAAGAACGGACTTTTGCCGCAGGATGTTTTGGTGCAGGGACACCGCAGGGCGATCGAGCTTTATCAAGCTGGGGAAACTACTTTTTTAGCTTCCGGGCCTCAGTTTTTGAAGGCGATTGCTGAGAATGCGCCGAGTATTGGTGCTGTTTCGGCTGCTGCGCCTCAAATTACGGGGGAAACAGGCAAGAAGACTGTGGCGGTGATGAATTTGGTTGTGCCCCGCGACAGCAAGCGCCCTGATGATGCTGTCAAGTTTGCTCTGTATGTCACTAATGCTCAAAATCAGTTGGCTTTTGCAAAGGCTGCTAATGTTTTGCCTTCTACGGTTGAGGCTTTGCAGGACGATTATTTTAAGAACGTTCCGACTGATGCTCCCGCAGCCGATCGAGCTCGCGTTGTTAGTGCTTCTGGCTTGAGTTCCGCCGAGCTATTGATTCCGCCTTTGAAGGATGTTAAGAAGCTGCAAAAGGCGATTTATGACAATTTGCAGGCGGCAATGTTGGATGAGAAGTCGGTAGACCAAGCTGTGGCTGATGCGGCTAAGGCTTGGGATCAAAGGTAGTTTTTAATTGAAGCTGGGGCGGAATTTTTTTTGATCTCGCCCCTTGCTTTTTTGGGCGACTTGACGTATTATTAAATAATGGAAATCTGTGTCGCCATATATAAACAGATATCAGCTTTTAAGTTATTATCGAAGGATGAAATTACCGCCTCTTCAAAAGGCGGAGTCAGAAGAGAAAACTCGATAGGTCAAGCTCGACTACTTGAGAGGTAAATATTTGTTGATAAGAACGATCGCTCATCCCAGAAACCGGGTTTCTTTATCCCGTGCGATCGCCTTTCTCCATTCAGCTTGATTGAGGATTTCTACAAAAATAGCCTAAATTCCTCAAATATTCATGAATTTGACTCGTGTTAAAATCAAAGTTTAGATCGGAATAGGAGAAAATTCTTATGCCAGCGATGACACTCAAAGATTTAAACCACGTTCAAACCCTTTTTTCCGAAGCTGGTTTAGATTACCAAATTGAACTAGAAGACGGGATAATTTCAGTTATGGGGCCATCAGACATCGTATCCAGTGAAATCAGTAGCCGTCTCATCGCCTTTCTTTTCGCTTGGATAAATCCCCGTCGCTTGGGGAGAGTCTTTGACTCCGCAGGCGGTTTCATCATGCCGGATACGAATGTCAAAGCACCGGATGTTTCTTTTGTGCGCGCCGCCCGCTTGCGCCAAAGTCCGCGTTATTTTGGAGAACTTGTCCCCGATTTGGTGGTTGAGATTAAATCTCAGAGCGATCGCATTAAGCTTATAGAAACCAAGGTTTTGAAGTTTATAGAATTGGGTGCGATCGTCGGAATTCTGATCGATCCTGATGAAGAAACAGTGACTATTTATCGCTTTACAGGTGAACCGACTGTTTTAGGAAATGGCGATATCTTAACAGTAGCAGAACTTTTTCCCGGTTGGGAATTGCCCGTTTCGGAATTGTGGCCTCCTATCTTTACGGAGGAAGAAACACAATTCTGATGCGTTTAAACTTGGGATTGTTGTTGTTGCAGAAAATAGCCGACGAGATAAAGCGAACCGCAAAGAATTGTTAGGTTGTCACCTGTAACAGCAGCGTCTAACGCCGTTGTTAAGTCGGGGAAGGCTTGACAGAGAGTTATTTCGGGGCAGATAATTTGAGCGAGGGTGGCTAATTCTGCGGGGAATGATGAGTTTTGATCGGGTACGGGTACTAAGTAAAGTCGATCGCCCTTTTTGAGTAATGCTTTCAAAATATCATCGCAGTCTTTAGTCGCAAGAATCCCGATTACCCAGTTAATCGGTGACGGGTGATTGTTCAGGCGATCGACATATTCACGCAGGGCGATAGCTGCGGCTGGGTTGTGCGCGCCGTCAATTAATATATTGCGGTTTTTCCAAGTTGTCGGCTGGAGTCTTCCGGGCCATTGGGTTTTGGCGATACCGTTTGCGATGGCGGTTGGGGATATTTGCCATCCTTGGTTTTGGAGAGTTTGCAAAGTTGCGATCGCAATTGCTGAATTCATTAGTTGAATTTTTCCCAGCAGCGGCAATTGATATTTTATTTTAACCGGATTTTGATTTAACTGATATTCTGCGAATCCTTGTCCTAAATCTATTGCTGGTTTTACCCAAATTGCCGGACAGTCTAATTCTTGAATGCGTTTTTCTACTACTATTCTAGCTGATTCTGGCAATTCTCCGATCACTGCCGGACATTTTGCTTTAAGAATTCCGGCTTTTTCCCCAGCAATATCGGCGAGGGTGGGGCCGAGTATTTGCCAGTGTTCGAGGCTGATGGATGTGATGGCGCTGGCGAGTGGTATTTCGCAAACATTAGTCGCGTCTAATCTTCCGCCCAATCCAGTTTCTATGACTGCAATATCTGCTTTTTGTTCGGCGAAATACAGCCAAGCTGCGGCGGTGATTATTTCAAATTGAGTGGGAGTTTCGGTGTTGTTTTCGGTGGCGGCGACAACTCGTTCTAGACACTGTTGCAATTCTGTTGGGGAAATCGGTTTTTGGTTGATGCAAATTCTTTCTGTCCAATCGATTAGGTGCGGGGATGTGTAGCGCCCAACTCGATAGCCTGCTTCTGTTAGTACGGAAGAGACATAAGCGCAAACGGAACCTTTGCCATTGGTGCCGGCAATGTGGATAATGGGTACTTGTTGGTGGGGGTTGTCTAGTTTTTGGAGAAGTTGGTGAATTCTTTCTAAGCCGAGATGGACGCCGAAATGTTGGTAAGATTGAAGGATGGATTCTGCATTCATTGAGGATTATTGGATTTTTTAACGAATCGCGAAGGCGCGAAGGAAGAGAGGAGATAGATGTCGATTGGTATGAATATTATTTCTCTGTTTTCGGGTTGTGGCGGATTAGATTTGGGTTTTCGCTTAGCTGGCTTTAATCCGGTTTGGGCGAATGAATATGATAAGTCTATTTGGGATACCTACGAGTTTAACAATCCTGAAACTCTTTTAGATCGCAGAGATATCAGAAAAATCAAATCTGATGAAATTCCCAACTGTATTGGGATAATCGGCGGCCCTCCTTGTCAAAGTTGGAGTGCGGCCGGCGCTAAACGAGGGATTGATGACAGTCGGGGTCAGCTTTTTTGGGAGTATATCAGAATTGTGCGGGACAAGCAGCCTTGGTTTTTTTTAGCTGAGAATGTTAGCGGTATCTTAGCTCCCAGAAACAAGGAAGCTTTTACTTATATATTATCGCAGTTTGAGGAGATCGGGTATCGGGTTTCGTACAAGTTGTTGAATGCTAAAAATTTTGGTGTTCCGCAAGACAGGCAAAGGGTGATTGTACTCGGTTATCGGGAAAATCTCGGTTTTGGTTTTGAGTTTCCCGAACCTGGGAATGAGGTTTTGACTTTGAGAAATGCGATTTCTGATTTGGAGTCGATCGCCCCAATTCCAATTAAAGGTAAAGTAGATAACTATCACCCGTTTATTCCCAATCACGAATGTGCCGATTTGGGATTTTCCAGTATTTATATGTCGCGAAATCGAGTGAGAAGTTGGTCAGAACCTTCTTTTACAATTCAGGCAAGCGGCAGACACGCACCTCTCCATCCTCAAGCTAGTAAAATGATTTTGGTTGGCAAAGACAAACGCATTTTTGACCCCAATTCCCCTCTGCCTTACCGTCGGCTTTCTGTGCGAGAGTGCGCGAGAGTTCAGACTTTCCCGGATGAGTTTATTTTTAAGTACAAGTATATTGCTGATGGATACAAAATGGTCGGCAATGCTGTTCCTGTGAATTTGGCGAGAGTTTTGGCAAGTAAGATTTTTGCCGATATTTCGACATTATGAAATTAACATCCTTTTTAGTTTTACCCTTGAGAATCTCTGGTAAAGTTGTAAGGATTGTCGATTTTAGCTGTAATTCTAATTGCGGGGCTCAAATGCGACCATTGGTGTCAACCTAAGACTAAAATCTTTGATAAATATCGACATCCCTATCGCGGCCAAACTTGGATTGCTATGTCGGCTAGCTTCTGAACACGTTCTTTGATTGCTTGAGCATTCCAAATTGTTATATCCTGAAAGTATTTATTCAGGGAAACATTAGATTCTAGGTAAATGGATTTCTTTTCATCAAAGGGTTTGTTTCCAATTTTTGTATTGTACCCTGTTAAGGTAAGATTTCCCAAAGTATGTAAAAACTGCTTGTGTACCTCAGCAGAATTTGCACCTAGCATGGATGGCCACTGGGAGTTTTTTAAATTTTGGGGCATAATGTGTTCTATGGTTAGATTTTGCTTATTTAGCTGCTCCTTGCTAAGTGAATCAGTTAAACTTTCCAGGATAAGTTTAACTCGGTCGTTAGAACCCCTGGGGGCATAAACAGGGGTATTGAGAATACCTTTGCGAAACTCTTCATCTGAAGGCCAGATTTTGGCTTTTTCGTATCCACCCAGAACTTTCCGCAGTCCCTCCACCAAATCATCAGGATTGGCTTTCTCGACTTCACGGTACAAATTATTAAATACATTGCCTAAGCTTCTTGTGGAAACGTTAGCAAACCAACGACGCACAAAATAAGATTCTAAGTAACGTAGAATTTTTTCAAAGTTTTCAAGAGAAAGTTCTTTCTGTTCATACTTATGATAAACGTTGAGTAGAAAAATATGACAAGTAGTGAAGTCTAAACGGATCAATCGCTCGAACCAACGTTGCAGACGCTCTTCACGCTCATTATTATAAAACTTTAAGCATTGGTAGTAATTAGCAAATTGGACAAGTTCTTTCAACTTAACTTCACTGTCATCTTTGGCACGATCAAAAAAATTTTTAATTTCTTTATAAACTTCTTTTTCGCCAACTGATGTGCCGTCTTTACGCAAATAAAACCAAAATGCAGTTGTGAGCTCACCCGCATATTCTTTTGGGGCCATATTAGCCTTGAACTTATCTTGAAGAGGCAACCATGTATTCTTGTATATCTCTTCTCGTCTATCAAGAGGCAATTGCATGAAAA
Source organism: Microcoleus sp. Pol7_A1 (assembly GCF_036701085.1). NCBI lineage: Bacteria > Bacillati > Cyanobacteriota > Cyanophyceae > Oscillatoriales > Microcoleaceae > Microcoleus > Microcoleus sp. Pol7_A1. Next base: position 33,775 of record NZ_JAUBQD010000049.1, on the reverse strand, counting down.
TATAGTTGCGAACTAAGTCAGCTTGGGTTAATTCTTGTCCCTTATAGTTTAAGCTTTCAAAAATCAAATAAGGGTTGTCCTTATCATCAGAAGTGATATTGACTAGAATTAAGCGCTCTAAAATGACGGCCTTAAATTTGGCTATATCGAGTGTAAAATCTTCATCTTTATTAGGCTTTTTAAGCTGTTTTTTAAAAAACGTATAAGAGGCATATATCTGATCTTTTTTTGTTACTCCTTCTTTTTTTGTTTTTTTATCTTGGAGAATACTTTGGTAAGCCTCTCTATCTTCTTGAGTAGGTAAAATTTTATAAAATTCTTCGCCTTTTTTATATTGGTTAATTAAATAGAGATTGTATAATTCTTGAGCAAGATCTGTCTTTTTTTCTCTTATTAAATGATCCCACATAGCAGCCAATAAAATAGTAAGAGTAATCAGACGCTGCTGCCCATCAATTACCAGATAAGGAGATATGCCATCTGCTGTTCCATGTATTGATTGAGTGACAATAGCTCCTAAAAAATACGAACCTTCTCCTTCATCATTATAAAGTTTCATCAAATCTTCCCAGAGAGTCTCCCATTTGTCTTCGGTCCAGGAATAAGGTCGTTGAAAAAGGGGGATTTGAAATTGCTTAGTACCTTCTAATAAATTGCGTAGACTGGTTTCGGATGCTTTCATGTTTATACTGAATATAAGTACACCTTTAGTTTACAACTTCTAGTGTATCAGTATAAACATAGAAAATGTTAATTATTATTAATAGGAGCAGGGTAAGCTGGGTGATACCAAATTCGGTTTAAAAACCCGAAGCAGACTGGGCTTTTAATCCACGACTAAACAAGTGAGGTACATATTGGTAATGGGTAATTGGTAATGGTAAAAGAATCTTTTAACGGAGATTTTGTATAAATCGTGTTAATGAATTTCCAATTATCATAAAAATTTTGTTAACTCGCGGAGATTGTGCTGAATCGCATTTGTCCCGCGAATATGAGACAAGGGAGAACCTCCGTACAAAAAACTGTTCAAACTAACTTGATAATTTTGTTGAACTGCTAAATCTAACCACAAATTATTAATAGCATCTCCCGGCTTGTAGTCGGGAATGTTGTGCTGATAATAAGGAAAACTGTCTATACAAGTATTGAAAAAGTTTTTCCGCCCGCAATGCTTTAAATACTGATATCGCGGTTGGAATTCTGTTTGATTTTCCAATACTGTATATATAGTATCTGCGAGAGATTCTGGGTCAAATTTGGCGTAAAGACCCGCACCTTCGGGGAAAACAGGCGAGTTTCCTCTGGCGTATTGGTTGAATTCTTCAAAACAAATTACTGGTACGTTGCAACTCATTGCTTCGGTAATTCCCCGGTTTTTTCCTTCGAGGAGGGAACCGAGGACGAATGCTTGTGCTCGCGAATAATATGTGGGGATTTCACTGTAGTAGTCTACTCTCGGCACTAAATTAATGTAGTCGGAGGGATTTGTTAAAATTTCCTCGACTTGTCGCCATTCTTTTAATGCGTACTCGTCGAGAGTTTTCAGGTTGCTAGCATCAAATTCGTGGCCGCTGACTACTGTTAATTTTATGGGTTTTTGCGGATATTTTTGGCGGTAAACTTTTAAGGCGTTGGCTATGATTGGCAAATTTTTTTCTTCGGAAATTCGGGCGACGGCAAGGAGGTCGATGTCTTTGGCGGGGACGTTGCGCGGGGAAATTAAGTATTCGTTGATGAAGTCGGTGTCTTGCAGTGGTATGATTGGTTTGTGGGCGCGATCGGGATAAGTTTCGCGAAACCACTTATCTCGCTGCGGGTTTTTGTATAAACTGGAGTAGGCGTCAGCTATGGGAGCCCAGGAATAGGATGTGCCGGGGGAATAGGTGAAAGATAAAAATACTGAGGAAAGTTGGGGAAATAGTTTGTTGATGAGTTCGACTGCTTCGCTGAAATAAATTCCTTTGATGAAACGCCCTTCGTAAAACAGTGGAGGAAGCAAGACGTAGAAACTGACGGTATCGAAGCGGTGGGGTTGGTCTTCAAATATCTCCCAGCTAAAGGCGTCTAAGTCTGCATAGATTTCGGCTATTGGTTTGTTGATGTGGGGGTTGCGTAAATATGGTTTTTGTCGATCGTAGTTTCCGCGTACCATAGAAGTTTTTTGGTATGATTTTATTGCAATGTTATTTTTTTGTGAATCAAGATTTTTTTAATGAACCGCAGAGGCCGCAGAGGAGAATAGAAGAGAGATATTCATAATTCATCCAAGGGTTCTTCTACTGATTCATTGTCGCCAATTGTGAGGGCGAGTTGGTAGATTTGGCGGCGGGGAAGGGAGGTTTGTTGCGCTAGCTGGCGGCTGGCTTGGGAACGACTTATGCCTTCTGCAATTAATGTTTGCAATTCTGCTTTGATGGCGTCTTCGGAAAATATTGGTGCGGCTGTTTGAATGCCGGCAATTACGAGGGTAAATTCTCCCTGGGGTTCGCGATTGGTGTAAAGCTCGATCGCACTTTCCATACTACCACGCCAAAACTCTTCGTGCATTTTAGTTAACTCTCTCGCCAGCACAATCTGTCTGTCGCTTCCCAAACTATTTGCTAAATCTTGTAAAGTTTGCCGCAATCGGTGGGGAGATTCGTATAATATTATAGTGCGGGATTCTATTTGCAAAGCTTCTAAACTCTGTTGGCGTTCTTGACCTTTCACGGGTAAGAAACCTTCAAATACAAATTTCTCTGTGGGTAATCCTGATGCAGTTATCCCAACAATGCAGGCGGTCGGGCCGGGAATCGGAATAATGTTAATATTAGCATCGGCGCAAGCTTTGACCAACTCGGAACCGGGGTCAGAAATCCCGGGCATTCCGGCATCGGTGACGAGGGCGATATCTTTGCCTAAATGCAGTTTGTCGAGGAGTTCGGGGAGTCGCTGGTGTTGGTTGTGTTCGTGATAGCTGATTTGGGGGGTCTTGATTTGGAAATGGTGCAAAAGTTTGCCTGTATGGCGGGTATCTTCGGCGGCGATGAAGTCTACTGTTTGCAAAATTCGGATGGCGCGAAATGTCATGTCTTCGAGGTTGCCGATCGGGGTTCCTACGATGTAAAGTGTTCCTGTATTGGGATTTGCTTGCATTTTGATATTTTGAAGTTTTTAACCGCAGATAAAGCACGGGCGGGACGCCCATGCCACATATTTAAGAAGATATGAAAACGGGATTGTTTTTGGGATTGGCAACTTTAGATTTAGTTTATTTGGCCGGGAAGCCTCCAGGTGAAAATCAGAAAGTTGTTGCTTCTGATTGTACCATTGCTGCGGGCGGGCCGGCGGCGAATGCTGCGGTCACTTTTAGCTATTTGGGGAATGCGGCGGTATGGGCTGGCGTTTTGGGCACTCACGCGATCGCCCAATTAATTCGTGCAGACTTAGCGGAGTATAATGTCAGGATAATAGATTTGGAACCCGGGCGATCGCACTCGCCGCCAGTTTCCTCGATTATTGTAACTGAAGCAACGGGCGATCGATCGGTAATTTCCATCAATGCTACGAAATCGCAAGTTGACAGTCAAACAATTAATCAGGATATTTTAAGATCCGTTAATATTGTACTGGTTGACGGACATCAAATCGCAGCCAGCCAAGAAATTGCTCAACTTGCCAAGTCAAAAAACATTCCCATTGTCCTCGACGGTGGCAGTTGGAAACCCGGATTAGAGGAAATATTGCCTTTTATAGAATGGGCGGTATGTTCGGATAACTTTCATCCACCCGAGTGCGAAAATTCAGACCAAGTTTTTGCTTACCTATCAGCAGCCGGAATTCCCAATATTGCCATCACTCGCGGCGAAAAATCAATTTTATACCTCAGCAGTGGCACTTACGGTTATATAGAAACACCTCAAATTCAAGCCAAAGACACTTTAGGGGCCGGCGATATTTTTCACGGGGCTTTCTGTCACTACATTCTGCAAAATAACTTTACAGATACTCTCAACGCAGCAGCTAAAATTGCTTCCGATTCCTGCAAAAGCTTCGGAACCCGCGCCTGGATAAATAAGGGTTAATTTTAAATTAAAATTAACCAAACTATCCGGTTAAAACCGCTCAAAGCTAGAAAACTTGAACAGGCAACACTTGTTGAGTTAAAATCCTGACAGCAACCTCGACAAAATTTGTGAACTTCTCTCTTCTCTTCCTTCGCGCCTTTAGCGCCTTCGCGGTTCGTTAACAAAATTGCTATATTAGTAAGACAAGTTAAAGTCACACAAAACACTCCCAAAACAACATACCCGAATCATGTCTGACACCCAACCTCTAAGTATCACCCTTCCCCCTTTGCGGATTACCCTAACAGAACAACAGCAAGTTAACCTAGAATGGCTGACACAAAACTTGCCCAATCTACTCACCCCAAGCAAACAAGAAGTCCCCGACAATATGAAACAGTGGGTGGCGGCGAACAAATTATTAAATCAACCCGATGCAGAAATCATTCAAGCGCTAATAAATACCGGCATAGATGCGGAAACAGCCACCGCAGAAGTTAGGGAAATATCCTCTCATCCCTACTTCCAAGCAGGCAGCCATTACGTGCAGTTATTGCAGAAATTAGAATCGCATCTCAGGATTAACAATCAATTAGCTGCCTTGTCTTCCAAGTTTGGCACAATCGAACGCAAAAGCAGTCTTTCTAGAGAGTATTTTCTCGAAAATTACTACGCCAAAAATACTCCAGTAATTATTACCAATATCATGCACAACTGGAAAGCGTTGCAGTTGTGGACGCCGGAGTATTTACAGCAAAAATACGGCGATGCAGAGGTACAAATTCAAGCCAACCGCAACTCCGACCCGAATTACGAAATTAAGATAGAAAATCACAAAAAAACTGTTTTTTTCCGGAAATATGTAGAGATGGTGGTCAATGGCGGGCCTAGCAACGACTACTACATGGTTGCTAACAACCAAACTCTGGAAAGAGAGGAATTTAAACCGCTATTTAACGACATTGAAATTTTCCCAGAATACCTCAATCCAACGGATACAAAAGGTAGAGTTTTCTTTTGGTTCGGGCCGAAAGGCACGATTACGCCACTCCACCACGACCCAGTTAATTTAATTTTAGCTCAAGTGTCGGGTCGCAAACTAATTAAATTGATTTCTCCGCAGCAAACACCTCTGCTTTACAATCACGTCGGCGTTTTCAGCAAAGTTGACGGCGAAAATCCCGATTATGACAAATACCCGCTTTACAGAGATGCAAAAATTATTGAAGTGATTTTGGAACCGGGAGAGGCTATCTTTATTCCTGTCGGTTGGTGGCACCATGTAAAATCCTTGGAAGTTAGTATTTCGGTTTCGTTTACTAATTTTGTATTTCCCAATTATTATGAATGGAAATATCCTCATATTAATTGGTAATTGCTAATGTATGGTTCCCAGGGGCGGGCACCGGGGCACCGCCCCTACAGAAATCTGCGTTAATCGGTGTTTATCTGCGGCTCAAAAAAAAGAAATTCATGAAAACTCTCGAAGAAATCAGCGAAATTGCCCGATCGATCGCCTGGAGTGCATCAGATATCCTACAATCCTATTATCGCCAGGATTGCAACACTCCTAACCTCGATATCCAAGAGAAAAAAGATGGCCCCGTCACCGCCGCCGATGTCGCTGTCAATTCTTACATTCTCGACGAATTGCAGTCGGCTTTAGGGAATGCAGAATTTGGCTATCTCAGCGAAGAAACTTACAAATCTTATTTAGAAAAAAACGGTCAAGTTCCCTTACCTCAAAGTTGGGTTTGGATTATTGACCCTTTGGACGGAACGCGAGATTTTATTGACAGGACAGGGGAATTTGCCGTTCACATTGCTTTAGCGTTTGAGGGAAGACCGGTATTAGCAGTTGTGGCTTGGCCCCAACAGCAAAAGATTTATTACGCAATCCGCGATGCGGGTGCTTTTATGGAAAATCGGGACGGTTCTGCGGTCAAATTGCAGGTTTCTGCGCGAAATATAGTGGCAGATTTATCTATAGTAACCAGCCGCAGTCACCGGGGCGATCGCTTTAATCAATTATTGCACAAACTGCCTTGTCAAAATCAACTAGCTGTCGGCAGTATTGGCTGTAAAATTGCGACAATTGTGGAACAAAAAGCTGATGTTTATATTGCGCTTTCGGGAAAGTCTGCACCGAAAGATTGGGATTTAGCGGCACCGGAATTAATTTTGACGGAAGCGGGCGGTCGATTTACTCGTTTTGACGGTTCTGCTTTGCAATATAACCGCGGAGATGTGAGTCAGTGGGGGGGATTGTTGGCGAGTAACGGTTGCTGTCACGCTGCTATTTGCAGGGAAGCTGAGGAGATTTTAGCAGGGATAGATGCGAGTTTGAAGTAAGTGCGTGAAGCGAAGCTATCCCGTAGGGAATCGCCCCTAAAGATTGTAACGAATAAGTTTTAGGGGCGGGTTTTACCCTAAATAATTGCCTAATACCAATTATCTCGTAAACCCGCCCCCACCCTTGCCCGAAAGTCCCCCAGGGGTTTCAACCCCGGCGGAACCCGATCGCAGATATGTATCAAAAATCCCGCTCTTAATATTTCAGTATCATCACACTTGCTATTGAACGGTTTTTGTGTTATGTCATCTACCTCGCGCTGGCTCATCCGTAATATTACTTAATAAAATTTCCCATTTTTATCAAAACTTTAATTAAAAAAGTGTTTATAAAGAAAAGTTTATATAGATTTTCATAAAAAACAGTTATGGTTACTACAACCTTCAGAAATGTTTCGGACGCAAGTCGCGAAACAGGGAAATTATTGTCTTTTTTTAGCTATCAAATAGGTGTATTATGCCAAATTTAAATAATCAAGTTTCAAGAAGTGCGATCGCCTTTATCGATCCTCAAGTTGAAGATTATCAAAGTTTGATTGCCGGGGTAACACCGGGTACGGAAGTAGTCGTTTTGGATGGGAACCGGGATGCGATCGACCAAATTACTCAAATTTTAGCTCTTCGTACCAATATTGACAGCATTCACATTGTTTCTCACGGTGCTCCGGGTAGCTTGCAATTGGGCGACGGTAGCTTGAGTTTAGATGATATAGAGTGCGATCGGCATTCTCTACAGCAGTGGTTTTCGCCACGAACCGACTCAAGGAGCAAAAATCGACCGAATATCCTGCTGTACGGGTGCTCAGTAGCAGCAGGCGAGACAGGAAAAGCATTTGTCAAACGGTTGAGTGAGTTAACCGGGGCATCGGTTGCGGCTTCCCAAAACCTCACGGGAAGTCTAGCAAAGGGCGGGGACTGGGAACTGGAAGTGAGAACTGGGAAAATAGAAACGTCGTTAGTATTTGAAGCCGAAGTGTTAGCAGCTTACGAGTACGTTTTGAACACCTTCGGTGCGGCCACAAATATTGGCGCGGGGACAAATCCCTACGGTATTGCTACGGGGGATTTTAACGTCGATGGCAAACCCGATCTAGCTGTAACAAACCAAGGATCTGGCACCGTTTCTATCCTGTTAGGCAATGGCACTGGTGGCTTCGATCCTGCGCCTATTCCTACTTTGGCGGTGTCAAATCCCACATCGATCGCGATCGGAAATTTTAACAATGATAATTTCCCCGACTTGGCTGTAGTGGGTAGCGGCACTGGTGGCGCCCTCTTTATTTTCTTAGGAAATGGTACGGGCGGTTTTGGCAGCCCCACTCCATATCCCGCAGGAGTATCTCCTAAATCGGTTGCAGTTGGGAATTTTAACGGCGACAACTTTTCAGACTTAGCATTAGCCAGTTCAAGCCCTGGCAATCCCTCTGGCGCTGTCACAATTTTGCTGGCAAATAGCAGCGGTAGCGGGCCATTTAATATCAACACAAACTTAACCGTGCAGTCAGTTCCCGCTTTCATGACAGTGGGGGACTTTAACGGAGATACTTTTTCCGATTTAGCTGTGCCGAACAGTTTATCTAACAACATTTCTGTTTTTTTAGCGAATGGCACTGGCGGCTTTGGTGCAGCGACTAATTTTGGGGCTGGGCTAAGTCCAACTTCGATCGCCACTGGGGACTTTAACGGAGACAATTTCCTCGACTTAGCCGTAGCTAACGGCGGCTCTTCTAACAAAGTCTCAATTCTATTGGGAAATGGCACTGGTGGCTTTGGCGCAGTCACTAATTTTAGCGCGGGGACAGAGCTGCAAGGCATTGTTGCGAATGACTTTAGCGGAGACGGCAAACTTGACTTAGCAGTAGGAGGCACCAGCGGCGCTGCAATTTTAGTAGGCAATGGCAGTGGCGGTTTTAGTACACCCATTAACTTTGCTGCAGGGACATATCCAAATTCCATTATTGCAGGCAACTTTAATGCTGACACTCTCCCAGATTTGGCAGTAGCTAACAACGGTTCAGATAACGTTTCGGTGCTGCTAAATACACCCAATACAGTTAATTTTGGTGCGGCAACCTACAGCGGTACAGAAGGAACAACAGACACAGTAGTTAATATTCCCGTCACCATCAGCGGCGGCACTCCGTTTGCTGATGTAACAGTACCAATTGCGATCGACCCCAGCAGCAGTGCCACCGAAAATTCCGACTACGCCTTTTCGCCTACCTCGATTACATTCCCCGCAGGTGCAACAGGTGCGGAACTCACCAAAACTGTTGCAGTTACTATCAAGCCTGACAATCTCCCTGAAAACGCCGAAACCGCAATTTTCAACTTTGGCACAATCACCGGAGGAGTTGCAGGTACAACAAAACAAACAACACTAACTATTGCTGCTAACGGTACTGTTTCTTATGCCATTGCCGCCGGTACTCCCAGCATTCCCGAAGGCAATAGCGGCACAAAAACTCTGACTTTCACTGCGACTCGCAGCGGCAACACAGGCGGGGCAAGTAGCGTCAATTATACGATCGCCGGAACAGCTACAAACGTCAGCGATTACAACAACATCGGTGGCACTTCTGGGGCAACTGCTGCTACTGGCACAATTAATTTTGCCGCAGATGAAACATCCAAAACCATTACTCTGGATGTGTTAGGCGACACCCTAGTTGAACCCGACGAAACCATTGCCGTCACCCTTTCAAATCCCACAGGCCCGGGCGTAACACCGACAATTACCACTGCTACCGCTACCACAAATATTACTAATGATGACAAAGCTGGCTTTACTATTAACCCAACAGCATTAACTACAAGTGAAGTTGGTGGCAAGGCAGAATTTACAGTCAAACTCAACTCTCAACCCACTGCTGACGTTACCATCGGTTTGAGCAGTTCCAATGTTGCAGAAGGAACAGTTTCAACTAATAGCTTAACTTTCACTCCTGCTAACTACGCTCAACCGCAAACAATAACAGTGAGTGGTGTTGACGATTTAGTAGCTGATGGCCCTCTAGTATACAAAATTGTCACGGCTGCTACTGTGAGTACCGATGTTAATTACAATAACCTCGATCCTGAAGATGTCACCGTCACCAACAGTGACAATGAAACTCCGGGAATTACGGTGAATCCGACGGCGGGATTAACTACTGGTGAAGATGGCACCAAGGCTAACTTTACTGTGGTTTTGAATACTCAGCCGACTGCTGATGTGACTATCGGTTTGAACAGTGAAAATGTTGCAGAGGGAACAGTTTCGACTAATAGCATAACTTTCACTCCGGCTAACTGGAATACACCGCAGCCGGTGACAGTAACAGGGGTCAATGATAGCATTGTTGACGGCAATATTGACTACAAAATTGTCACAGCGCTTGCTGTTAGCACCGATCCGAATTATAAGCTAGATGCAGCGGATGTTAGCCTCAGCAATAAGGACGATGATACCGCTGGTATTTCTATTACTCCCACGGCAACAACTGCTACAGAAGGCGGCGCGACGGGCAGTTATGCGCTCAAGTTAACGTCGCAGCCGATCGTCCCTGTAAGCATTAACTTTAATGCCGGAAGTGAAATAAATGCGATCGGGACAATTACCTTTGACAGCACGAATTGGAATGTTGCCAAAACTGTCACTGTCACCGCTACCGACGATAGCAAAGCCGAAGGCACGCACAGCGGCACGATCGCTCACACTGTTACCAGTACCGACACTAAGTATAGCGGCACAACTATTCAGGATGTCAGTGTAGCGATTAACGACAACGACACAGCAGGTGTCAGCATTACACCTACGAGTACAACTGCTACAGAAGGGGGCGCGAATGGCAGTTATGAGCTCAAATTAACATCGCAGCTGATCGCCCCGGTAACTATCACTCTCACAACAGGTGAGGAGATAGAGGCTCTCGCCCCTGTGACTTTCACTCCGGATAATTGGGATGTCGCTAAAACCGTTACGGTGAAAGCTGTTGATGATACGCTTGTGGAAGGGGGGCACAGCGGTAATATCACTCACAGTGTGAGTGGCGGTGATGCTAAGTATAATGTAGTTGTGGTTCCAGGGGTGACAGTGGCGATTACGGATAACGATGTAGCGCCAACACCAACACCAACGCCACCACCACCGCCGACACCGACACCGACGCCAACGCCAACGCCGACAACTGGCACTCCGACGCCAACGCCAACGCCGACAACTGGTACTCCGACGCCAACGCCAACGCCGACAACTGGTACTCCGACGCCAACGCCAACACCGACAACTGGTACTCCGACACCAACGCCGACACCGACAACTGGTACTCCGACGCCAACGCCAACACCGACAACTGGTACTCCGACACCAACGCCAACACCGACAACTGGTACTCCGACACCAACGCCAACACCGACAACTGGTACTCCGACACCGACAACTGGTACTCCGATACCAACGCCGACACCGACAACTGGTACTCCGACACCAACGCCGACACCGACAACTGGTACTCCGACACCAACGCCGACACCGACAACTGGTACTCCGACACCAACGCCGA